>NZ_JBIVLH010000010.1:0-242593 GCF_044751185.1 Streptomyces sp. NPDC088733 | reverse complement strand
GACGAGGTCACCGTCAGGGGCACCCTCGACTCCGCCACGCCCCTCCCGGCCGGCACCGAGGTCACCGCCACCCGCAACGGCATCGCACTCGGCACCACCACGACCAACCCCGACGGCAGCTTCAGCTTCCAGGACACCCCCACCGCCCTCGGCAGCACCACCTACCGCGTGACCTTCGCGGGAGACGCCACCCACGCCGCCACCGAGGCCACCGCCACCGTCAACGTCGCCAAGGCCGCGACCAGGCTCACGGTGGACGCCCCGGCCACCGCCGTCCCCGGCGACGAGGTCACCGTCAGGGGCACCCTCGACTCCGCCACGCCCCTCCCGGCCGGCACCGAGGTCACCGCCACCCGCAACGGCATCGCACTCGGCACCACCGCGACCAACGCCGACGGCAGCTTCAGCTTCCAGGACACCCCCACCGCCCTCGGCAACACCACATACACCGTCACGTACGCCGGCGACACCGTCCACGCCGCCACCGAGGCCTCCGCCGTCGTCGACGTCGAGAAGGACGCTGCCACCGTCGTCCTCAGCGCCCCCACCACTGCACTGCCCGGGGCCGAGGTCACCGTCAGGGGCACCCTCGTCTCCGACACCCCCCTCCCGGCCGGCACCGAGGTCACCGCCACCCGCAACGGCACCCCCCTCGGCACCACCACGACCAACCCCGACGGCAGCTTCGCCTTCGAGGACCACCCCACCGCCCTCGGCAACACCACCTACCGCGTGTCCTTCGCGGGAGACGCCACCCACGCCCCCTCCACCTCCTCCGCCGTCGTCGACGTCGAGAAGGCCCCCGCCACCCTGACGGTCGGCGCCCCCGCGACCGCCAAGCGAGCGACGAAGATCACGGTCACCGGGAAGCTCGCTTCGAGCGCGGCCTTCCCGGCCGGTGTGAAGGTCGCGGTGACCCGTACCGACCTGACCGACCCCAAGGGCAGGTCGCTCGGCACCAAGTCGGTCGCGCCCAACGGCACGTTCAGCTTCACGGACACCCCGGTCACCGGCGGCACCGTCACCTACACCGCCACCTACGCGGGCGACGGCACGCACACTCCCGCCACCGGCAAGGACACCGTCGCGGTCTCCCGCCTGGCCACCTCGGTCGGCATCAAGACCAACCTGTCGACGTACGCCTACGGGTCGACGGCGACCGTCACCGGGCACCTCGGCAAAACCGGCAAGAGCCGCGTGGTGTCGATCTGGGCCCAGCCGGCGGGCGGCACGAAGAAGCTGGTCAAGACCGGCACGGTGAACTCCGCGGGCGACCTGAGGATCACCTACAAGCTGAGCCGCAACACCACCTTCTGGGCGTCGTTCGGCGGTGACTTCTCCTACGCGCCGAAGTCGGTGTCGCGCGCGGTCGGCACGCAGGTCAAGCTCTCCACGTCCGTCTCGAGCCACTACAAGACGGGCAGGATCGGCTCGACCACCTACTACTGGTTCCACAAGAAGACGGCCCCGCACTTCACCACGAGCATGACCTACCAGACGGGCCGTGCCGGGCACTTCGAGCTGCAGGTCTACTACCAGGGCCGCTGGTACACCCAGGACAGCGAGTACTTCGGGCTGGAGCACGACGGCAGCCTGCGGGTGCGGCTGGACGCGCCGGGCCAGGCCGGCGTCCGGGCCCGGGTGCGCTTCTCGTACGTCAAGGGCGGCTCGCACGACAGCCTGAACACCACGACCCTCGGCGCCTGGAAGTACCTGTACTTCACCAACTGACGCCATTCGGCGGCAGACACGCGCGAGGCCGCCCCGACCGGTTCGGGGCGGCCTCGTCCGCATCGCGGAATGGTTGTACGGATCCCCGCATCGAATCGGGCACAGTACGGCCAGCGGGCGGCGAAGCGGCGGTAACGGATCGGCCCGGGTCATCAATGCAGTAGCCCAGTGTCATAGGCATGTCGTAGCGTTCCTCCTTGCGGCCGAGGAAGGCGCGCCGGGCACGTTCACGGTTGCCCGCGCCCTGCGGCGCACCCATACCCACGCCTGTCTGGGGGGAACCAGCTTGCGCACCCGTCACATCGCGGGCGGGACGGCCCTGTCCGTCCTGCTCGCCACCGCATCCCTGATCGGCGTCACGGCCACGCCCGCCGCCGCCACCGACGGCGGGACCGCCGTCCCGCCGGTGACCTCGCACAGCCTGGAGGACCCGGCCCAGGCCGCCGCCACCACGCTGACGGTGAACGCCCCGGCCACCGCCCTTCCCGGCGACGAGATCACCCTCACCGGCACCCTGGCCTCCTCCGTGCCCTTCGCGGACGGCACCACGGTCACCGTGACCCGCACCGACTCCGCCACGGCCGACGCGCCGCTCGGCACCGCGACGGTCGCCGCCGACGGCACCTTCTCGCTCAAGGACACCCCGTCCGCACTGGGCACCACCACCTACACCGTCAGCTACGCCGGCGACACCGACCACGACGCCGCCTCCGGCAGCGCCGGCGTCAGCGTCGCCCGCACCGCCACCACGCTCACGGTGAACGCCCCGAGCACCGCCCTTCCCGGCGACGAGATCACCCTCACCGGCACCCTGGCCTCCTCCGTGCCCTTCGCGGACGGCAGCACGGTCACCGTGACCCGCACCGACTCCGCCGCGACCGGCACGCCGGTGGGCACCGCGACGGTCGCCGCCGACGGCACCTTCTCGCTCAAGGACACCCCGTCCGCACTGGGCACCACCACCTACACCGTCAGCTACGCCGGCGACACCGACCACGACGCCGCCTCCGGCAGCGCCGGCGTCAGCGTCGCCCGCACCGCCACCACGCTCACGGTGAACGCCCCGAGCACGGGCCTCCCCGGCCGTGAGGTCGTCGTCACCGGCACCCTCGGCTCGCCCGTGCCCTTCCCGGCCGGCACCAGGCTCACGGTGACGCGCACGGACTCGGCCCACCCGTCCGGCACGCTGCTGGGCACCATCGGGATCGCGTCCAACGGTACGTTCACCTTCCGGAACGTACCGTCCGCGCTGGGCGGCAACACCTACACGGTCAGCTACGCCGGCGACACCAAGCACGCCGCCGCCACCGCGAAGGACACCGTCAGCGTCGCCCGGGTCTCCTCGACCCTCACGGTGAGCGCCCCCTCCTCCGCGAAGCGGTCCAGCAAGATCACGGTGACGGGCAGGCTCACGTCGAGCGTGTCCTTCCCGACCGGTACCAAGGTCACGGTGATCCGTACCGACCTCACGTACCCCAAGGGCAAGTCGCTCGGCACCAAGACGGTCGCGTCCAACGGCACGTTCAGCTTCACGGACACCCCGACCACCGGCGGCACCGTCACCTACACCGCCACGTACGCGGGCAACGCCCAGCACAACCCCGCCACCGGCAAGGACACCGTCGCGGTTTCCCGCCTGGCCACCTCGGTCGGCATCAAGACCAACCACTCGACGTACTCCTACGGGGCGACGGCGACCGTCACCGGGCACCTCGGCAAGACCGGCAAGAGCCGCGTGGTGTCGATCTGGGCCCAGCCGGCGGGCGGCACGAAGAAGCTGGTCAAGACCGGCACGGTGAACTCCGCGGGCGACCTGAAGGTGACCTACAAGCTCAGCCGCAACACCACCTTCTGGGCGTCGTTCGGCGGTGACTTCTCCTACGCGCCGAAGTCGGTGTCGCGCGCGGTCGGCACGCAGATCAAGCTCACCACGTCCGTCTCGCGCCACTACAAGACGGGCAAGATCGGCTCGACGAACTACTACTGGTTCCGCAAGAACGCCGCGCCGCTGTTCAGCACGACGATGACCTACGCCACGAACCGCAAGGAGCGGTTCGACGTCGAGGTCTACTACCAGGGCACCTGGTACCCGACCGACACGGAGTACTTCCCTATCGGGACCGCCGGCAAGGCGCTCATCACCCTGCCGGGGCCGGGCGAGGCCGGCATCCGGGCCCGGGTGCGCGTCTCCTACGTCAAGGGCAGCTCGGGCGACAGCCTGAACGCCACGACGTACGGCGACTGGAAGTACATCTACTTCACCAACTGACGCCCCGCACACCCCGCTCGACGACGAGGCCGCCCCGGATCCCCGGGGCGGCCTCGGCCGTGTTCTCCGTGCGTACGGCAGGTCAGGCCTCGCCCGCCTCCAGCAGGTTGGCGGCGGCACCGACGATCCGCGGATCGGGGACGCCGACGACCTCCTCGTCCTTGTCCGGGTAGTCGAAGCGGGCGAGCACGCTGCGCATGGCCTCGACGCGGGCGCGCTTCTTGTCGTTGCTCTTCACGACCGTCCAGGGCGCCTGCTCGGTGTCCGTCTCGCGGAACATCGCGACCTTGGCCTCGGTGTAGTCGTCCCAGCGGTCCAGGGACGCCAGGTCCATGGGGCTGAGCTTCCACTGCCGCACCGGGTCGACCTGCCGGATGGTGAAGCGGGTGCGCTGCTCCTCGCGGGACACCGAGAACCAGAACTTCACCAGGTCGATGCCGTCGTCCACGAGCATCCGCTCGAACGCGGGCGCCTGGCGCATGAAACGCTGGTACTCGTCGTCCGTGCAGAAGCCCATGACCCGCTCGACACCGGCCCGGTTGTACCAGGAGCGGTCGAACATGACGATCTCGCCGGCCGTCGGCAGGTGGTCGACGTACCGCTGGAAGTACCACTGGCCGCGCTCGCGCTCGGTCGGTTTGACCAGGGCGACGACCCGGGCGCCACGCGGGTTCAGGTGCTCGGTGAACCGCTTGATCGTGCCGCCCTTGCCGGCCGCGTCACGTCCCTCGAAGACGATCACCAGCCGGCGCCCGGTCTCCTTGATCCAGCTCTGCAGTTTCAGCAGCTCGATCTGCTGGAGCCGCTTGTGCCACTCGTACTCCTTGCGCTCCATGCGCTGGTCGTACGGGTAGTTCTCGCGCCAGGTCTCGACGGGGGTGCCGTCGGGACGGATGAGCACGGGCTCGTCCTGGTCGGTGTAGTCGACCTGCATACCGGCCAGCAGGTCCGGATCGGCGGGGTGCGGGAGCGTCGTCATGTCGCCTCGCCTCTCAGGAGTGGAACTGGGGAACGATCAGATAGATGCCGTACGCCACCACCGCGGCACAGGCCAGGAAGCACAGGCCCGCGGTCGCGTACGAGAGGGTCGCGCCGTCGCGGGAGGCCTCGGCCCGGGAGAGGCCGAGGACACCGAGTGCGAAGACGACAACCACACCCACCGTAACGCCAGTGCTGACGGCGGCCACTTCGCCGAGGGCACTCCAGTCCAGGTGCATCGCATTTCTCCTTGTCGGACGCGGTCGGACGCGCTCAGGCGGCCGACGGGGCGGAGGTCGCGGAGGGGCGCAGCGCCACGGTATGCGTGTCGTTGACATTGTGGGCGTGCACCGGGTTGCGGCGCGAGAGCACGACGATGAACGCCGCCACGGCCACCGCCACCACGGCGATCACGACGGTGCCCGCGGTGCCGCCGTGCTGCACGACGCTCGCCGAGACCCCGCCGACCAGCGCGGCGGCGGGGAGTGTCACCAGCCAGGCGATCACCATGCGGCCCGCGGTCCCCCAGCGGACCTCGGCCAGCCGGCGGCCCAGCCCCGCGCCCAGGATGCCGCCCGAGCACACCTGCGTCGTGGACAGCGCGAAGCCCAGGTGCGCGGAGGTCAGGATGACGGTGGTGGAGGCCGCCTCCGCCGCGAAGCCCTGCGGCGACTGGATGTCGGTGAGCCCCTTGCCCATGGTGCGGATGATCCGCCAGCCGCCCAGGTAGGTGCCGAGCCCGATGGCCAGGCCCGCCGCCGCGATCACCCACACCGGCGGCCCCGCGTCGTGCCCGAGGGCACCGGCGGAGATCAGCGTGAGGGTGATCACGCCCATCGTCTTCTGGGCGTCGTTCGTGCCGTGCGCCAGCGACACCAGCGACGCCGACGCGATCTGCCCGAGCCGGAAGCCCCGGGTCACCGACTGCTGCCGTGCCCGCGCGGTGATCCGGTACGCCAGGTACGTCGCGAGCAGTGCCGCGATCCCCGCCACCAGGGGGGACGCCACCGCGGGGATCAGTACCTTCTCGACCACCTTGTCGAAGTGCACGCCCTTGCTGCCGGCGCCCACCCACACGGCGCCGACGAGGCCGCCGAACAGGGCGTGCGAGCTGCTCGACGGCAGTCCCAGCAGCCAGGTCATGAGGTTCCACAGCACCGCGCCGACCAGCCCCGCGAAGATCATTCCCGGGGTGACCAGGGTGTCGTCGACGATCCCGCCGGAGATCGTCTTCGCGACCTCCGTGGACAGGAAGGCGCCGACGATGTTCAGCACGCCGCTGATGAGGACCGCGGTGCGCGGTCGCAGGGCTCCCGTCGCGATGGACGTCGCCATCGCATTCGCGGTGTCGTGGAAGCCGTTGGTGAAGTCGAAGGCCAGCGCGGTCACGATCACGACCGCCACGAGAAACGTGATGTGGTCCATGCCCCTTGAGGAAAAGGGCTCCACGCGTACGCCGGGCGACGACCGTGTGACGCCCGTCCGCACTTCTTGTCATGGGCAGGCAAAGCCCTCGGCGGTCAGCGGGCGCAGCGCAGGAAGCCCGCGGGGGTGTCGCAGGGGAGGTGCCCGTGGGAGGCGACGATGGCCTGGCCGGGCCCGAGGCGCAGGTAGTGGAGGAAGCTGGCGGTCAGGGAGTCGGCGTCGGGAGTGCCGTAGGTGTAGGCGTACTCGATCTCGTTGAAGGGGTAGCGGGTGTCGCCGTCGGCGCCGGTCGAGGGGGCCCGGCCGTTGATCGCCAGGATGTGCACGTGCGGGGAGGCCTTGGCGGCGCCCAGTTCGGCGTAGCCGATGGCGCCGGGGACCTGGCCGACCTCGGCCAGGACGTCCTCGGTGCTGTCGAGTTCGCAGCGGATCACCGGGTCGGCGCCGAAGTTCTTGGTCACGCAGTCCCGGGAGGTGAACCCGGGCTCGCTCGCGCCGCCGAGGACCCGCCTGCGGAAGATGTCGCGGGTACCGGACTCGGAGTTGCGGCTGACGAGGGAGATCGCGCGGTCCGGGCCCCCGACGTCCTTCCAGTTGACGACGGAGCCGCGGAAGATGCCACGGATCTGATCGATCGTCAGATCGCGCACCGGTATGGCGTCGTTCACGACGAGCGCGAAGGCCGAGACGGCGATCCGGTTCTCCTGGAGCTTCGACGGGCCCGACTCCGGCCTCGGGCCGTCGGACATCGCCACCACCGCGGAGCCGTGGCCCGCCTCGCCGGCCTTCGCCAGGTCGCGGACGCCCCGGTCGCTGGAGTCCGCCTCGACCCTGATCTCGGAACCGGCGCAGTCGGCGGCGTAGTGGCGGGCGATCTCCTTCATGACCGGGGCGAAGGCCGTGGACCCGGTGACGGTCAGCCGGCCGGTGGCGCAGTCGAGGGGCGGGGGCGCGTCCTCGCGGACGACGATGATGGTGGCCAGCACCGTGACGCAGACGGTGAGCAGGATCGTGATCCACCGGGTCGCCCGGCTGAACAGCGGGGGCGCGGCGTCGACGGGCATCGCCTTGTTGGGGACGACCACACCGTCGCGGATGCCGCCGGTGATCCGGACGCCGCCGCCGACATGGCCGCCGGTGAGCAGCACCAGCAGCTTGTAGTGCTGGCCCCGGTTGAGCGGCACCCGGGGCAGGTGGATGACGTTGCCCTCGTGGCGGACCCCGCCCTCGCCGCCGACCGGGGCGAAGTGGTCCATCAGCGAGCCGGTGTCGGCCTGGGTGACGGCCACACCCCGGACCAGGCGGCCGGCGAAGACCACGTTCAGGGCCCGGTGCGGGTCGCGGTTGGTGTAGTCGCTGTCGGCGATGCTCTCGCCGCCGTCGTTCTCGATGCGCAGCAGGACGAGGGTGGCGTCCACCATGTCCGGCAGGTCGTTGAAGAGACCCAGCCGCACATTGGTCGTGCCGGTCTCGCCGTCCGGGTCGTCGCTGCCGATCGGGGTGTCCATCTGGACGCGGTAGCCGATGCGCTTGCGGCGCGGTACCCGGCGCTCGTACCAGACCACCCCGACGGAAACCACCAGACCGACGATCGCGGTCAGCACCGCCACGATGTTGTCGGCACTCAGCCAGTCGTCCATGCGCGTTCTCGCATCCCCCGTGCAGCAGCCGTGTCCGTGGTGCTCTCAGTACCGGTCAGGTCGGGTCAGGTCCGGTCACCGTACGAGCGGGAACGGGCCCTGGCGACGGGTGTCCTGTCCCGCCGTCAGAAGTTCGCCGGGCGTTTCCCCGATGCGCGCGGAACCCGCGCTACCGGGGACCGGGCAGCCGGCGCACGCTCCAGTCGAAACCGCCCCGGCACACCACCTCGCCCGCCGCGTCCCTGACCTCGGCGACCGTGGCGATCCTGGCCCGGTCGCTCTCCCCCGCCAGCAGGGGCCGCAGCGCCGCGCGTTCGTCCGCCCCGAGCACGCACGAGGCCACCAGCCGCCCCCGGGCCGGCGCCAGGAACTCCAACGTGGCCGCCGCGCCCAGCGGCACGACGCCCTCGAACTGGGCGGGCTCCTCGCAGGCCGCGACGAGCGCGGCCAGCCCGGCCGCGTCGATCAGCGTGACGAGCCCGCTCGCGTGCAGGCTCCCGATGACGTTCCGCAGCGCGTCCGGCGTCTCCAGCGCCACTTCCGCGGCACCGTCCTCGGCGCGGACCACCTCGATCCCCGCGGTCCTGTTGGCCGGTACGGGTTCCAGCAACGTACGTGCGAGCGCGGTGGCGTCCATACCGTCAGGATGGCAGCGCCGTCCGACGAGGGCGTTACGCCCAGTCGACCACCGCGCCACAAGCCGGCGTGCGCCCCCCTACTCGCCGCCCTCCAGGTCGCCCTCGGTCTCCAGGAACGCCTCCCGCAGGGCCGCGACGACCTCCGGGTCGGGCTCCGCCCACATGCCCCGGGACTCGGCCTCCAGCAGCCGCTCCGCCATGCCGTGCAGGGCCCACGGGTTGGCCTCCTGGAGGAAGGCGCGGTTCTCCGGGTCCATGACGTAGGTGCGGGCCAGCTTGTCGTACATCCAGTCGGCGACGACACCGGTGGTCGCGTCGTAGCCGAAGAGGTAGTCGACGGTCGCGGCCAGTTCGAACGCGCCCTTGTAGCCGTGCCGCCGCATCGCCTCGATCCAGCGGGGGTTGACCACACGGGCGCGGAACACCCGGGAGGTCTCCTCCACCAGGGACCGGGTGCGGACGGTCTCGGGGCGGGTGGAGTCGCCGATGTAGGCCTCCGGCGAACGGCCGGTCAGCGCGCGGACGGTGGCGACCATGCCGCCGTGGTACTGGTAGTAGTCGTCGGAGTCGGCGATGTCGTGCTCGCGGGTGTCGGTGTTCTTCGCCGCCACCGCGATCCGCCGGTAGGCGGTCTCCATCTCCTCGCGCGCCGGGCGCCCGTCGAGGCCGCGGCCGTACGCGTAGCCGCCCCAGACGGTGTACACCTCGGCGAGGTCGGCGTCGCTGCGCCAGTCGCGGCTGTCGATGAGCTGGAGCAGGCCCGCGCCGTAGGTGCCGGGGCGGGAGCCGAAGATCCGCGTGGTGGCGCGGCGTTCGTCGCCGTGGGCGGCGAGGTCGGCGCGGGTGTGGGCGCGCACGAAGTTCGCCTCGTCCGGCTCGTCGAGGCCCGCGACCAGCCGCACCGCGTCGTCCAGCAGGCCCACCACGTGCGGGAAGGCGTCGCGGAAGAAGCCGCTGATGCGCAGCGTGACATCGACCCGCGGACGGCCCAGCTCCGCGGCGGGCACCGCCTCCACACCGGTGACGCGGCGGGACGCGTCGTCCCACACCGGGCGCACGCCCAGCAGCGCCAGCGCCTCGGCGACGTCGTCCCCCGAGGTGCGCATCGCGCTGGTCCCCCACAGCGACAGGCCCACCGACTGCGGCCAGGTGCCGTCGTTGTCCTCGCGGTAGCGGGTGAGCAGTGAGTCCGCCAGCGCCTGCCCGGTCTCCCAGGCGAGCCGGCTGGGCACGGCCTTGGGGTCGACGGAGTAGAAGTTGCGGCCGGTCGGCAGGACGTTGACCAGGCCGCGCAGCGGGGACCCCGAGGGGCCGGCCTGCACGAAGCCGCCGTCCAGCGCGTGCACGACGGCGTCGATCTCGTCGGTCGTCCGGGCCAGCCGGGGCACGACCTGCCGGGCCGCGAAGTCCAGCACCCGGGCGACGTCGCCGGGCAGGCCCTCGGCGACCCCGGCAACAGCCTCCGGGGCCCAGCCGGCGTCCTCCATCGCCTGCACCAGTGCGCGGGCCTGCTCCTCGGCGGCGTCGGCCGACAGGCGGGTGGCCTTCGACTCGTCCAGGCCCAGGGCCTCGCGCAGCCCCGGCAGGGCGGCGGTGCCGCCCCAGATCTGCCGGGCGCGCAGGATCGCCAGCACCAGGTTGACCCGCTCGGCGCCGGCGGGCGCCTGGCCGAGCACGTGCAGGCCGTCGCGGATCTGGGCGTCCTTGATCTCGCAGAGCCAGCCGTCGACATGGAGCAGGAAGTCGTCGAACTCGGCGTCGTGCGGCCGGTCCTCCAGACCGAGGTCGTGGTCGAGCTTGGCCGCCTGGATCAGCGTCCAGATCTGGGCGCGGACGGCGGGCAGCTTGGCCGGGTCCATGGACGCGATCGCCGCGTGCTCGTCGAGCAGCTGCTCCAGGCGCGCGATGTCGCCGTAGGAGTCGGCGCGGGCCATCGGCGGCACCAGGTGGTCCACGAGCGTGGCGTGGGCGCGGCGCTTGGCCTGGGTGCCCTCGCCGGGGTCGTTGACGAGGAAGGGGTAGATCAGCGGCAGGTCGCCGAGGGCGGCGTCGGGGCCGCAGGCGGCGGACAGCGCCGCGTTCTTGCCGGGCAGCCACTCCAGGTTGCCGTGCTTGCCCAGGTGGATCATCGCGTCGGCGCCGAAGCCGCCGTCGGACCGCGCCGTGGCGATCCAGCGGTAGGCGGCGAGGTAGTGGTGGGAGGGCGGCAGATCCGGGTCGTGGTAGATCGCGATCGGGTTCTCGCCGAAGCCGCGCGGCGGCTGGATGACGATCAGCAGATTGCCGCGGCGCAGCGCGGCCAGCACGATGTCGCCCTCGGGATTGGCGCTGGTGTCCACGAACATCGAGCCGGGCGGCGGCCCCCAGTGCTCCGTCACCGCGTCCCGCAGCTCCTGCGGCAGCGCGGCGAACCAGCGCCGGTAGTCCGCGGCCGGGACCCGCACCGGGTTCCGGGCCAGCTGCTCCTCGGTCAGCCAGTCCTGGTCGTGGCCGCCCGCCTCGATCAGGGCGCGGATCAGCTCGTCGCCGTCGCCCGAGGACAGGCCCGGGATCTCCTCGGCGGGCCCGAAGTCGTAGCCCTCCGCGCGCAGTCTGCGCAGCAGCGCCACCGCGCTGGCCGGGGTGTCCAGGCCCACCGCGTTGCCGATGCGGGCGTGCTTGGTCGGGTACGCGGACAGCACCAGCGCGAGCCGGCGCTCCGCGGGCGGTATGTGCCGCAGCCGCGCGTGGCGCACGGCGATCCCGGCGACGCGGGCGGCCCGCTCGGGGTCGGGGGTGTAGACCGGCAGGCCGTCCTCGTCGACCTCCTTGAAGGAGAACGGGACGGTGATCAGCCGGCCGTCGAACTCGGGCACGGCGACCTGCGTCGCGGCGTCCATCGGGGAGAGCCCCTCGTCGCTCTCCTCCCACACCGCCCGCGACGAGGTCAGGCACAGCGCCTGGAGCACCGGTACGTCGAGCGAGGTCAGCGCGCCCGCGTCCCACGCCTCCTCGTCGCCTCCCGCGGAGGCCTCGGCGGGCCGGGTCCCGCCGGCGGCCAGCACGGTGGTGACGATCGCGTCCACGCCGGTCAGCGCGGCCAGCAACTCCGGCTCGGGGGCGCGCAGCGAGGCGACGTACAGCGGCAGCGCCCGGCCCCCGGCCCCCTCGATCGCGGTGCACAGCGCCTCCACGAAGGCGGTGTTGCCGCTCATGTGGTGGGCTCGGTAGTAGAGGACGGCGACCAGCGGACCCCCGGTGACGGCTTCGGCACGCTCCAGGCGGCCCCAGGACGGGGCGGGGGCCGGGGGCTCGAAGCCGTGGCCGGACAGCAGCACGGTGTCGGAGAGGAAGCGGGCCAGCTGCGCGAGGTTGGCGGGACCGCCGTGCGCGAGGTAGGCGTGGGCCTCGGCGGCGATGCCGACCGGGACGGTGGACAGCTCCATCAACTGGGCGTCGGGGGCCTGTTCACCGGTGAGCACGACCACGGGGCGCGGCCCGGCGAGCAGCGCGTCCAGGCCCTCCTCCCAGGCCCGGCGCCCGCCGAGCAGACGGACCACGACCAGGTCGGTGCCGTCGAGGAGCGCGGGCAGTTCCCCCGCGGTGAGCCGGGCCGGGTTGGCGAGGCGGTAGGGGACCGGGCCCTGCGCCGCGCGGGCGCTGAGCAGATCGGTGTCGGACGTCGAGAGCAGCAGGATCACGTCGGGCGTGCCTTCCTCGGGGTCCGCGCCCCGGGCCGGTGGGTGACGGCGGGAGTTCCTGGCTCCCGCGGCCCGGCATTACCCGTGGGCCGCGATGACAGTGGCGGGACCGCACCGGATTCGCACCGGTTTCCTCCCCTGGCGCCGTCGATGGCATGGGCGCGGCCTGGCGGCCGTCCCACCGGCATAGTAAGGGCTGGTGACGTTGCATGGGCCGTACACCTCCCCGGTGCCCACCGGTATGCTCGCGGCCATGCCCGCAGCCCCGGAATCCCCCGTGAACGGCGCCTTCGCCGTACCCGCGGCAGGGCGCACGGCCCGCGACGACGCGTGCCCCGGAGCACTGCGGCTGCACACCGCCGACGACGGCCCGCTCGCCCGGATCCGCATACCCGGCGGACTGCTGACGGATCGTCAGGCACACGTGCTGGCCGACGCCGCCGACGACCTCGGCGACGGCCGGCTCGATCTCACCTCCCGGGGCAATCTCCAATTGCGCGGCCTGCGCGCCCCCGACGCGGCCACCGCACTCGCGGACCGGCTGTCCGCCGCGGGACTGCTCCCCTCGTACGCCCACGAGCGGGCCCGCAATGTCGTCGCCTCCCCCCTGGGCGGGCTCGACGGCACCGGCCACGCCGATGTGGCCTCCTGGGTACGGGAACTGGACGCCCTGCTGTGCGCGAGCCCCGCGGCCGCCGGGCTGTCCGGACGCTTCCTCTTCGCCCTCGACGACGGCCGCGGAGACGTCGCCGCGCTCGGCGCCGATGTGACGGTGATCGCACAGCCGGACCGCGCCACCGCCGAACTCCGCCTCGCGGGCACACCCGTCGCCCTCGTCCCCGCCGCCGACGCCCCCCGCTGGGCGGTGCGCGCCGCCGAGGCCTTCCTCACCCTCGCCGCCGGGCACACCGCCCGCGCCTGGCGCCTCGCCGACGTCGACCCCACGGGCGCCCGCGTCGCGGGCCTGCTGCCCGGAACGAATGCCCTCCCGGCTCCGCAGGCGCCGCACGGCGGACCGGCCGCGCCGCGGCTCGGTGCCGTCCCCCAACCCGGCGGCGCGACACGGGCGCTGTCGGCCGGGGTGCGGCTGGGCCGTGCGACCACCGGCGCATGGCGGGTCCTGGCGCGGGCCGCCGCCGCGGCCGGCGGGCAGGTACGGGTGACACCCTGGCGCGGCGTCGTCGTCCCCGGCGTCCCGGCGGCCGAGGCGCCCGAGGTGCTGCGGCGCCTGGCGGACGCGGGCTTCCTGACCGGCGAGGACTCGCCGTGGCACGGGGTCACCGCGTGCGCGGGACGGCCCGGCTGCGCCAAGTCGCTGGCGGACGTGCGCGCGGACGCCGCGACCGCGGTGCGCGACGCGCCGGACGGCACCGGACTGCCCCTGCTGCCCGTCCACTTCTCCGGCTGCGACCGGCACTGCGGCCGGCCCGACGGCGCGCGGGTCGACGTCACGGCCACCGCCGGCGACCGCTACCGCGTCACCGTGAGCGGCATCCCCGCAGGCGCCCCCGCAACCACCGCCGTGACCGTCCGGGACCTGCCCGCCGCCGTCGCCGCCGCCCGCCGTACGACCCCACCACCACCGAGGACCACGACGTGACCGAGTACGAGAAGGACGGCCCGGAGATCTACCGCCGGTCCTTTGCCATCATCCGCGCCGAGGCGGAACTCGACTCCCTGCCGCCGGACATGGCACAGGTCGCCGTCCGCATGATCCACGCGTGCGGCATGACCGACCTCGTCCGCGACCTGGCCTTCAGCCCATCCGTGGTCGCGGACGCGCGCGCCGCGCTGCGCGCCGGGGCGCCGATCCTCTGCGACGTGCAGATGGTCGCCAGCGGCGTCACCCGCAAGCGGCTGCCCGCGGACAACGAGGTCGTCTGCACCCTGTCCGACCCCGCCGTGCCCGCGCTCGCCACCGAACTCGGCACCACCCGCAGCGCCGCCGCGATGGAACTGTGGCGGGACCGCCTGGAGGGCTCGGTCGTCGCCGTCGGCAACGCCCCCACCTCGCTCTTCCGGCTGCTGGAGATGATCGAGGCGGGCGCCCCACGCCCGGCCGCCGTCATCGGTGTGCCGGTCGGTTTCGTCGGCGCCGCCGAGTCCAAGGACGCCCTCGCCGCGCACCCCTCCGGCCTGGAGCACCTGATCGTGCGCGGCCGGCGCGGCGGCAGCGCGATCGCGGCCGCCGCCCTCAACGCCCTTGCCACACAGGAAGAGATCGTATGACCACCGGCCGGCTGTACGGAGTGGGCCTCGGCCCCGGCGACCCCTCCCTGATGACGGTGCGGGCCGTGGACGTCATCCGCTCCGCCGACGTCATCGCGTACCACTGCGCCCGGCACGGCCGCAGCATCGCCCGCTCGATCGCCGCGGCGCACATCCGCCCCGAGCAGATCGAGGAGCGGCTGATGTACCCCGTGACGACGGAGACCACCGACCACCCCGGCGGCTACCGCGGCGCCCTGGACGACTTCTACGCCGAGTCCGCCGAACTGCTCGCCGCACACCTCGACGCGGGCCGCACCGTCGCCGTGCTCGCCGAGGGCGATCCGCTCTTCTACGGCTCGTACATGCACATGCACAAGCGGCTCGCCGACCGCTACCCGGCCGAGGTGATCCCCGGCGTCACCTCCGTGAGCGCCGCCGCCGCACGCATCGGCCGCCCGCTGGTGGAGGGCGAGGAGGTGCTGACGATCCTGCCCGGCACACTCCCGGAGGAGGAGCTCGCGGCCCGGCTCGCCGCCACCGACGCGGCGGCCGTGATGAAACTCGGCCGCACCTTCCCCGCCGTGCGCCGCGCGCTGGAGACGGCGGGGCGGCTGGCGGACGCGCACTACGTCGAGCGCGCCACCATGGACGCCGAACGCCTGGCGATGCTGGCCGACGTCGACCCCGAATCGGTGCCGTACTTCGCCGTCGCGGTCCTGCCCAGCCGCATCGACGAACGGCCCGCCCCGCAGGCGCCGTCCGGCGAGGTCGTGGTGGTCGGACTCGGCCCGGCCGGCCCGATGTGGCTGACCGCCGAGGCGCGCTCCGCGCTCGCCGAGGCCGACGAACTGGTCGGCTACACCACGTACATGGACCGCGTCCCCGTCCGCCCCGGGCAGCTCCGGCACGCCTCCGACAACCGCGTCGAGGCCGAACGCGCCGAGTTCGCCCTCGATCTCGCGCGGCGCGGGCGGCGGGTGGCCGTCGTGTCCTCCGGCGACCCCGGCGTCTTCGCGATGGCGACGGCCGTGCTGGAGGCCGCCTCCGCCGAGCCCTACCTCGACGTGCCGGTGCGCGTCGTGCCCGGCATCACCGCCGCCCAGTCCGCGGCGGCACTCGCGGGCGCGCCCCTGGGGCACGACTACGCGGTGGTGTCGCTGTCCGACCGGCTCAAGCCCTGGACGGTGATCGAGGAGCGGCTGCGCGCCACAACCACCGCCGACCTGGTGCTCGCGCTCTACAACCCGGCGTCCCGCAGCCGCCGGGAGCAACTGGAACAGGCGCTGAAGGTGCTGCGGGAGGGCCGCGCGCCCGGCACCCCGGTGGTCGTCGCCCGCGACGTCGGCGGCCCGGAGCAGGCCGTGCGGATCACCACGCTGGAGGACCTGGACCCGGCGACCGTGGACATGCGCTGCGTCCTGCTCGTCGGCTCCTCGCAGACCCGCGCCGTGCGCCGCGGCGACGGCACCACGGTGGTCTGGACGCCGCGCCGCTACCCGGCCTGATCCCCGCCGCGCAGCCACTCCAGGGCGCCCGCCACGTCCGGGACGGCCGGGACGCCCGGCGGGGCGGGGGGACGGCGCACGATCACCACGGGCAGGCCGAGGTCGCGCGCGACGGCGAGCTTCGGGGCCGTCGCCGCGCCGCCGCTGTCCTTGGTGACCAGGACGTCGACGCGGTGGCGGGTCATCAGCGCCCGCTCCCCGTCGTAGGTGAACGGCCCCCGGTCCAGGACGACGTCCATGCGCGCGGGGTACGGCGGTTCCGGCGCGTCGACGGACCGCACCAGGAACCAGCGGGCAGTGTCCCCGGCGAAGGCCGCCAGGTCCGTGCGTCCCGTGGTCAGGAACACCCGCCCGCCGAGCGCGGGCAGCAGGGCGGCGGCCCCGGCCGGCGAGTCCACCGGGTGCCAGCGGTCGCCCGGCACGGGCGTCCAGCCGGGGCGGCGCAGGCCCAGCAGCGGCACGCCGGCCGCCGCGGCGGCCTCGGCGGCGTGGGCGCTCATCGTGGCGGCGAAGGGATGCGTGGCGTCGACCACCACGTCGACGGCGTGCTCCCGCAGCCACCGCACCAGCCCCTCGGTGCCGCCGAACCCCCCCGTCCGCACCTCACCCGGCGGCAGCCGGGGCGCGGCCACCCGGCCGGCGAGCGAGCTGGTCACCCGCCATGCCCCGGGGTCGCCGGCCAGCGCCTCCGCGAGGCCGCGGCCCTCCGTGGTGCCGCCGAGGATCAGGACGTGCTGCGGTGTGCCGTTCACGGGCGCACTGTACGGGGCACGCCCAGCGGGTCGTGACGCCCGGCCGCGGCGAGCGACCCGCGCGCCGGCGCGGCGGCCCCTACGCTCGGGCCATGAGAGCCGAGGGAACGTTCACCGTCACAAGCTTCGTGCCGGCCGCGCTCGTGCCGGAGCCCGCCGTCACCACCGGGACGCCCGTCGGCGTCGCCACCATCGAGAAGACCTTCGAGGGCGAGGTCGCCGGCCGCTCGGCGACCCTGTTCACCGCCGCATACGACCAGGGCACCGGCATCGGCACCTACGTCGCGATGGAATCCTTCGAGGGCGCGCTGAACGGCCGCGAGGGCACCTTCAACTTCGCGCACTCGGCGACCACGTCGGGCGAGGACCGCACCGCGGAGTTCTTCACCGTCGTGCCGGGCAGCGGCACCGGCGCGCTGGCCGGGAATCACCGGTGGCGGCGGGCTGGCCGTCGACACCGACGGCACCCACCGCATCTGGTTCGACTACGCGCTCGGCGGCTGAGCCGCGCACTCCGCCGCGTGCCGGTGGACGCGCTCCGCCGAGTACAGATGGCTGTCGCGGAACTGCTCGGCGCCCAGGGTGCGCCCGACGATGATCACGGCCGTACGGACCACGCCCGCCTCCTTCACCCGCTCCGCGATGTCGCCGAGCGTCCCGCGCAGCACCAGCTCGTCGGGGCGCGAGGCCATCGCGACGACGGCCGCCGGGCAGTCGGCGCCGTAGTTCGGGGTGAGTTCGGCGACCACCCGGTCGACGTGGCGGGCGGCCAGGTGCAGCACGATCAGCGCGCCGCCGCGGCCGAGCGTCGCCAGGTCCTCGCCCTCCGGCATGGGCGTGGCCTGCTGGGCGATCCGCGTGAGGATCACCGTCTGACCGACGGTCGGCACCGTCAGCTCCCGCTTGAGCGCGGCGGCGGCCGCCGCGAACGCGGGGACGCCGGGCACGACGTCGTAGGGGATGCCGGCCGCGTCCAGGCGGCGCATCTGCTCGGCGACGGCACTGAAGACCGACGGGTCGCCGGAGTGCAGGCGGGCGACGTCGTGGCCCTGCTCGTGGGCGCGGACGAACTCCTCGGTGATCTGGTCGAGGGTGAGCTGCGCGGTGTCCACCAGGCGGGCGTCCGGCGGGCAGTCGGCGAGCAGTTCGGGCGGCACGAGGCTGCCGGCGTACAGGCACACCTGGCTGCGGGCCAGCACCCGCAGCCCGCGCACGGTGATGAGGTCGGCGGCGCCCGGTCCGGCGCCGATGAAGTGGACGGTCATGGCTACTGCTCCCCTGCGGGCTTGACGGCGGACCACTGGGTGACGGGCATGGCCTGCCGCCAGCCCGTGAAACCGCCGACCGGCACGGCGTGGGCGACGGCGAGGCGGACGAGGTCGCCGCCGTGCCGGGCGTACCACCGTGCGAGCAGGGCCTCGGACTCCAGCGTGACGGTGTTGGCGACCAGTCGGCCGCCCGGCCGCAGGGCCGCCCAGCAGGCTTCCAGCAGGCCGGGGGCGGTGAGTCCGCCGCCGACGAACACCGCGTCGGGGGCGGGGAGTCCGGCCAGCGCCTCCGGCGCGCCGCCGGTCACCACGCGCAGGGCGGGCACGCCGAGCGCGGCGGCGTTGCGGGTGATGCGCTCCGCACGGACAGGGTCGCGCTCCACCGTGACCGCCCTGCAGGAGCGGTGGGCCCGCATCCATTCGACGGCGATCGAGCCCGAGCCGCCGCCGACGTCCCACAGCAGCTCGCCGGGCGCGGGCGCCAGGGCGGCCAGGGTGGCGGCCCGCACGTGACGCTTCGTCAGCTGGCCGTCGTGCTCGTACGCGTCGTCCGGCAGACCGGGCACCGCGCCCAGCCTGCGCGCACCGGGATCGGCGGCGCACTCCACGGCGACGACGTTCAGCGGATCGCCCGGGGCGTGCGGCCACCGGTCGGCGGTACCCTCCAGGACGCGTTCGCGGTCCGAGCCCAGCTGCTCCAGCACCCGCATCCGGCTGCCGGCGAAGCCGCGTTCCCTCAGCAGCCCGGCGACCTCGGCGGGCGTCCCGGCGCCCGCGCTCAGCGCCAGCACGCGGCGCCCGTCGTACAGGACCGCGGACAGCGCCGCGAGGGGACGGCCGACCAGGCTCACGACCTCGGTGTCCTCCACCGCCCAGCCCAGCCGGGCGCAGGCGTACGCCACCGAGGAGGGATGCGGCAGCACCCGGAGCCGCCCGGCCCCCAGCACCTCGGTGAGCGTGCGCCCGATCCCGTGGAACATGGGGTCACCGCTGGCCAGCACCGCGATCCGGCGTCCCGCGTGCGCGGCCATCAGCCCCGGCACGGCCGGCCGCAACGGCGACGGCCACACGACCCGCTCGCCCGCGACCTCTTCGGGCAGCAGCCCGAGTTGGCGCGGCCCCCCGATCACGACCTCGGCCGCGGCCAGCACCCCCCGCGAAGCCTCCGGCAGCCCGTCCCAGCCGTCCGCCCCGACCCCGACGACGGCCACGGGAACGGACGCGTCGTTCATCACGGGGAACACCTCGCACGTCGGCGGATTCGGGCAGGCACAGCAGCCGCAGCCTACGCGAATCCCCAGGTGGCCCCCGGGTCGGGGGCGTGACGCCGCCCCCTCCTCCGACCGGCCCGGCAGCCGTGGCCCCCGGCAGAAATCCCCGTGACGGCGGCGCCCGTCCCGCACGATGCTGTGCCCGTGACGACCTCCCCGGGCGCGCAGCCGCCCCTCACGCCCCCGATTCACCCCTGGCGGGCGGCCGTCAGGCGCCGGTTCCGCGAGGGCCGCCCGTAGGATGCGCAGCGTGCGCGACATCGCGGTTTTCAGCGGCAGTGCCCATCCTCAACTCGCCTCCGAGCTCTGCGCCCACCTGGGGGTGAAGCTCAGCCCGGCGCGGGTCAGCCGGTTCGCCAACGACTGCCTGGAAGTGCAGTTGCAGGCCAACTGCCGCGAGCGGGACGTCTTCCTGATCCAGCCGCTGGTGGCGCCCGTCCAGGAGCACCTGGTGGAGCTGCTGTTGATGTGCGACGCGGCACGGGGCGCGTCCGCGGCACGGATCACCGTGGTGATGCCGCACTACTCCTACGCGCGGTCCGACAAGAAGGACGCCCCCCGCATCTCCATCGGGGGGCGTCTGGTCGCCGATCTGCTGGTCGCGGCGGGCGCGAGCCGCGTGCTCGCCATGACGCTGCACTCCCCGCAGGTGCACGGCTTCTTCAGCGTGCCCGTCGACCATCTGCACGCGCTGCGCGAACTGGCGGCGCACTTCCGCGGGTACGACCTGTCCCGTGCCACGGTCGTCTCGCCGGACCTGGGCAACGCCAAGGAGGCGGCCGCGTTCGCCCGGATGCTGGGTGTGCCGGTCGCGGCGGGGGCCAAGCAGCGCTTCGCCGACGACCGGGTGAGCATCAGCGCGGTGATCGGCGAGATCGCCGGGCGGGACGTGATCGTCCTGGACGACGAGATCGCCAAGGGCAGCACGGTGCTGGAACTGCTGGAACGGCTGCGGGAACTGGGCGCCCGCTCGATTCGCGTCGCCTGCACGCACGGCCTGTTCGCGGCGGGCGCCCTGAAGCGCCTGTCGGAGGAGCCGGACGTGCTGGAGATCGTGTGCACCGACACCGTGCCCGTCCCCGAGGCGCAGCGCACGGCGAAGCTGACGGTGCTGTCCGTGGCGCCGGCGCTGGCCGAGGCCGTGCGCCGGATCCACGACGGCGAATCGGTGAGCGCCCTGTTCGACCCGGCCTGATCAGCCGTCGCCGCGGGCCGCGTCGGCGTCCGCGCGGGCGGCCGCGCTCTCGGCGTCGTCCACGATCCGGCTGAGGTCGGAGGGGACCGGGGCGACGGAGGCGGGACCGCCGGACGGGGCGGGCGCGGCGCTGCCGGACGGCTCGCAGGCGGTCAGCAGGGCGGTGCAGGCCGCGGCGGCGGCGGCCAGGGCGGCGGCGCGGCGGCGGGTCACGAGGCGGCGCCGTCGTGGTGCGCGGCGCACCAGTCCTGGACCTTGCCGAGGTCCGTGCGCCGCTGCTGCAGCGTCGGCACCAGGGAGGTGCGGAAGGTGAGCCGGTCGTTGAGGTACGTCTCGATCTCCGTGTGGCCGGCCGCCTTGGCGTTGTCGACGCGCTGCTGGAGGCGATTGACCGAACCGCGCTGCGTGACGGGCCCGTTCAGCCGCTTCAGTGCCCGGTCGATGCGGGCGTCGATCCGGTCGGCGCGCTTGCACAGCGCCTTGGCCCCGTCGCCCTTCGGGCCCGGCGCGGTGGTAGCGGCGCCGGCCGGGGCGGCGAGTCCCAGCACGGTGACGACGGTGGCGAGGGCCACGGCGGTGGTACGGCGTCGCATGACGTCCTCCTTCGGGTCGCGGGGACGCGGAGCACGCCCCTCGGACCGGAAAGCTAGGGAGCGTCTTTGTGGAAACCCTGTGGCTCCTCACGCCGTTGCGCCGACAGCCAGTCGCGGCGCAGCAGTGGCAGCGTCGGCTCGCCGCCGCGGACCCCGCTGAGCGGCAGCCGTATCTCGAAGCGCGCGCCCGGCCCGCCGTCGGGGCGGTCCGCGACGGCGACCGTGCCGCGGTGGAGGGCGATCTGCTGGGCGACCAGGGTGAGTCCGAGGCCGGAACCGGGGCTGCCGGGGCGGTGGTGGAAGCGTTCGAAGACCGCCGCGCGGGCCTCGGGCGGGACGCCGGGGCCGTGGTCGTCGACGGTGAGGACGACCGCGGGGGCCCGCTCGTCGCGGCTGCGCCGCAGGACGACCTCGACGGCGGGCGGGCCGCTCGCCGGGCGGCCGTGGACGAGCGCGTTGGTCAGCAGGTTGTCGGTCAGGGAGCGCAGTCCCTGCTCCCAGCCGCGCACGAGCAGCCCCGGGGCGGTGGTGACGCTCACCCGGGCCTCGGGGTGGCGGCGGCGCAGCCCGGCGACAGCGGCGTCCACGAGTTCGCCCGCGTCGACCGGCACGAAGGTGTCCTCCTCGACCAGGTCGCCCTGGGCGAGGGCGCGCAGCATCACCAGCAGGCCGAGTACGCGGGCGTGTTCGGCGCGCAGGTCGGCCAGCACCTCGGCGCGGTCGCCGCCGGGCAGGTCGGGGTACCGGGTCAGGATGTCGAGGTTGGTGCCGATGCTCATGAGCGGGTTGCGCAGTTCGTGGGAGGCGGTGGCCGCGAACGAGCGGGCGGTGGCGAGGGCTTCGCCGGTCCGGGCGGCCTGCTCGTCGTAGCGGGACAGCACCGTCTGCAGGGTGCGCGCCAGGTCGTCGACCTCGGTGAGCCGGGTCGGGGTGTGCTCCAGGCGGGCCGCGCTGACCCGCGGGTCGAGTCCGCCCGCGCGCTGCTGGAGCCGGCGCAGCGGTCGTACGGCCCGGCCGGCGGCGGCCCAGGCCAGCAGCCCGGACAGGGGTGCGGCGAGCAGGGCGACGGTCAGCACGCGCAGGCGGACCCGCCGCAGTTGGGCCTCGGTCGCCGCGTCGGGCGAGAAGACCCACAGCGTGCCGGTGGCCGCCTTGCGCGAGCCGGCCACCGGCCGCGACAGCACGCGCCAGCGCACGCCCCCGGCGCCGACCGTGACGGGGCGGGGCGCGGCGGCGGGCAGCACGACCGAGGCGGCGGGCAGCGGGCCGCCCTCGACGGTGCCGTCCGGGCCGGTGAGCCGGATGCCGACGTCGAGCGCCGAGGCGAACAGCCGTCGGCTGCGGGCCTGTTCGGCCGCGGGGCGGTCGGCCGCGCTGACCCGCAGCAGGGCGCGGGCGTCCGGCGCGACCGCCGCGGCCCGCTCCCGCAGGTGCGCGTCCTGCTGGGCGTGCAGGTCCGAGGCGACCAGCCGGATGAGCAGCGCGCCGGAGGCCAGCACGAGCAGCGGCACCACGGCGCCCACGGCGAGGGCGACCCGTGTCGACAGCCTCATGGCCGGCCGCCCGTGCGGTCGTCGCGCAGGACGAAGCCGACGCCCCGCACCGTGTGGAGGATGCGCGGGCGGCCGCCGGCCTCCAGCTTGCGCCGCAGGTAGCTGACGAAGGTGTCGACGGCGTCGGTGCGCACGTCGAAGTCGTAGCCCCAGACGCGGTCGAGCAACTGGTCGCGGGTCATCACCAGTCCCGCGTTGCGGGCCAGGACCTCCAGCAGCTCGAACTCGCGCCGGGTGAGCGCCAGCGGCTGCCCGTCCAGGCGCGCCTGCCGGGTCGCCGGGTCGACGAGCAGGCCGCCGGCCCGCACCGTGTCGGAGGGCGCGGGCGGGCGGCGGCGCAGCAGGGCGTGCAGCCGCAGTACGAGCTCCTCCAGGGCGAACGGCTTGACCAGGTAGTCGTCGCCGCCCGCCTGGAGTCCGGCGACCCGGTCGGCGAGTTCGTCGAGGGCGGAGAGCATCAGCACGGGGACCTCGTTGTGCTCCGCCCGCAGGGTCCGGCAGACCTCGATCCCGCTGAGGTCCGGCATGGAGATGTCGAGTACGACCACGTCGGGCGCGCCCTCGCGGACGGCGCCGAGCGCGGCGTGCCCGCCGGCGGCCAGGGCCACCGAGAAGCCGCCGAGCCGCAGCCCCCGCTCCAGGGACCTGCGTATGGCGGCGTCGTCGTCGGCGACCAGGACGCGGCCGCCGGTGTGCGCATCGGTTCTCACGGCGGTGATGGTAGGCGCAGCGGCCCCGGCGGGAATGATGCGGCGCCCGCCCCCGGGCCCGGTGCGCCGTCGGGCGTCCCTGACAGGCCGTCGCGCCGGGAGGCCGTCCCGTCGCCCGGTGCAGCGCGGCGGGCCGGGCGGGCGGGTGCTCCAGCGCGGCCCGCGACAGCGTCGGCGCCGCACCGAAGGCCGCACTCCGCAGCACCTCGGACGCGCCGCCGTACAGCCCCGGCCCGGAACGGTTGCCGGGCGGCGGGGCCACCCGCCGCCGTCAGATGTCGAGGCGGTACGGCACCAGGCAGACCACCACGTCGGTCCGGGCCCGCAGGACGGTGGCGAGCAGGATGCCGCGCTGGTTCTGCAGGATGCGGTAGCGGCGGTGCCGGGGCTCGACCTCCGGGATGAGCACGGCGACCTGCCGCCCGCCGACGGCGGCCCGCTTGACGTAGGCGAGGATCGGCTGCACCAGGGAGCGGTGCGGGCTCTCGATGACGTCCAGGCGCACCCCGGGGTGCCAGCGCTCCCAGGTCTCCAGCAGGCTGCGGCTCTTCTCCGGGTCGCAGTGCACGGCGACGACCACCACCTCGTCGCCGAGCGCCATGGCCGCGGTCAGCGCGTGCCGGGCGAGCCGGCTGACCTCGCCCAGCGGCACGATGACCAGGCTGTCGGTGCGCCGCGGGGCGTCGGGGATCTGCCCGGGCCTGAGTTCCTCGCGGACCCGCGCGTAGTACCGCTCGATGCGGGCGAACAGCAGCATCAGCAGCGGCACCGCGATGACGACCACCCAGGCGCCCTCCAGGAACTTGCTGGTCAGCAGGATCACCCCGGCGAGCGCGGTCAGCAGTGCCCCCAGGCCGTTGAGCAGCGCCCGGGACAGCCAGCCGCGCGGCCGGGCGCCGGCCCAGTGCCGCACCAGGCCGGTCTGGCTGACGGTGAAGCCGATGAACACGCCGATCGCGTACAGCGGGATCAGCCGCTGGGTGTCGGCGTCCACGACGATCAGCAGGACCGCCGCCACCACCCCGAGGGCCACCACCCCGTAGCGGTAGACCGGCCGTTCGGCGCGCAGCCCGAAGACGTGCGGCAGCCGGTCGTCGCGCGCCAGCAGGCTCATCAGCACGGGCAGCCCGCCGAAGCTGGTGTTCGCGGCCAGGCCCAGGACGAACGTCACGATGAGGTTGGTCGCGTAGTAGGGCCAGCCGTCCCCGAAGGAACCGGCGGTGAGCTGCGCCAGGATCGTCACGCCGCCGCGCGGCGCCACCTCGTCGCGCCGGATCAGGAAGCCGAGCCCGACGAGCATCAGCGCCAGCAGCACGCCGAGCATCAGCTCGGTCCGCTGGGCGCGCCGCACCTTGGGCGGCCGGAAGGCCGGCACGGCGTTGGCGATGGCCTCCACGCCGGTGAGCGCGGAGCAGCCGGAGGAGAACGCCTTCAGGAGCAGCAGCAGGCTCAGCGCCTCGGTGGCGTGCGTGGCCTGCGCGGTGCCGACGACCGCCACCGGATGGGAGCGCAGCAGGCCCACGACCACAACCGCGCCGATGCTGAGGACGAACAGCACCGCGGGCAGCATCAGCACCCGTGCGCTGTCCGCGACGCCCCGCAGGTTCACCAGGGTGATCAGGCCGAGGCCGCCCAGGCAGATCTCCAGCAGGTACGGCGTCAGGGACGGGAAGGCGGAGGCGAGGCTGGCCGCGCCGGCCGCCAGGCTGACGGCGACGGTGAGCACGTAGTCCACGACCAGGCTGGCCGCGGCCAGCAGGCTGACCCCCCGTCCGAGGTCCTTCTTGGCGACCGCGTAGGACCCGCCGCCGTCCGGGTGGACGGCGATGACCTGCCCGTAGGAGATCACCAGCACGACCAGCAGTGCGGCGATGACCAGCATGACCGGCAGCGTCGCGGACAGTGCCGCCGTGCCGGCCGCGATGAGGACGACGACGATCGACTCCGGGCCGTACGCCACCGAGCTGAGCGCGTCCAGCGACAGCGCCGCCAGCCCCTGGAGGCTGGTGAGCCGCGACTTGTCGCCCTCGCCGTGCAGCAGCGGGACCTTGGGCCGCACTTGGCGGCGCGCCAGTCCGAACGTCATGACCGCACCGGACGGGCCAGGAACTCGACCGCGGCGAGGACGAGGACGACGGCCAGCGCGAGCCAGACGACGACCCAGCCCGTCGGGTACGACCAGAAGGCGAGCACGAGCCCCGCCGCCGCGACGACGACCCAGGCGACCAGGACCTTGTGCCGGGCCAGCCACGGGCCGACGGGTCCGGTCCGCATTCCCGCCCGCTCCGCGGCGTCCCCCGCGGCGCCGAGCACGGACTCCCAGACCCCGCGCACCCGGACGGCGTACCGCCCGGGGCCGCTGAGCCATGCCCCGAGCGCCACGACCACGCCGAGCACGATCACGGCGCGGACGGTTCCGCGCAGGAAGCGGATCAGGGTGTCGTAGACGGTCGCCGCCGCGGGCTGCGAGACGCTCGCGGGCAGTGCGTCCAGGTACAGCGTCCGGAACACGGTCAGGGCCACGCCGAGCACCAGGGCGGCCCCGGCGAAACCGAGCGCCGCGGCGACCAGGGAGCGGCGGCGCCGCGCGGCGAGCAGCACGCCCACCGCGGCCAGGACGACGGTGAGGACCGGCAGCCAGAAGCCGACGAGTTGCAGCAGCCGGAACGCGGTTCTGATCTTCCCGATCTTCTCCGAGCGGACGACGGTGAAGTCGGTGTGGACCTGCGGGATCTTCGCGGCGATCGTGACGCCCGCGTCGACCAGGCGCTGCTTGACCCGGTCGATGACCGGGGCCAGGTCGATCGCGACGGTGTCGTTGGTGAGCCGCACCGCGCCGCCGCCCTGGCCGGTGAGGGCCTTGTCGACGGTGGCGTGGACGCGGCGGTTGGCCTCCACCCACAGCGTCCGGAAGGCCTCGCTGCGCACGACCCGTTCGGCCGCGCTGTGCACCAGGCTCTCCAGGCCGCTGGTCAGGGGGCCGGACAGCCGGGTCAGGAGGGTGTCGAGTCGCGGGCGGTCGGCCGGGGCGACCTCGTCCAGCAGGGATTTCAGGTCGATGTGCTGCATGACGGCGCCGGTGATGCGGTTCGCGGCGGCGTCCTGGACGTCGCGGTCGGAGGCGAGGGGCGCCACGGTGGCGACGTAGCGGTCGGTGTCGCCGATCTGCGAGTTCACCCAGACGGCCAGGGCGCTGAGCGGGACGAGGACGCAGGCGAGGACGATCAGCAGCGCGGAGAAGAAGGCCCTGACCGGGTGGTGCCGGCGGCGGCCGGCGGGCGCCGGGGCCTCACGCGCCTCCAGCGCGGCCAGCCGGGCGCGCAGTCCGGCGAGGTCATCGCCCTCGGGGTCCGTGCCTGCCATCTCCTCGCCCCTTTTCCCTGACCACGCGCCACGGTCATTTAATCCGTATTGTGCAGGATGTGCCATATGAGGCGTCAGAAGCGGTACGGAGGCAGGCGATGACCCCAGACAACCGGTGGCGCGCGATGTGCGCGGCGGCCGTACTGACCGTCACGGCAGGTGCCGCGAGCGGCTGCTCGGACGGCAGCCGACTCCCCTCCGTCGACAGGTCCCGTGCCGCCTCCGCCGCGTCCTCCCTGGCCGCCCGCGGAGGGGAAGCCCTGGCGTCGGCGACCGCCGCGGCGGCCTCGGAGCTCGCCCGCGTCAAGGGCGGCGTCGACGCCAAGGCCGACATCCGCCTCGGCACCGTCGCCACGGCCCATGGCGAGGGCCGGGCCACCGTCCCCGTCACCGCCACCAACAACGGCGCGAAGCAGGCCACTTACACCGTGCAGGTCTCCTTCCGCGACGCCGGCGGCAAGCTGCTCGACGCGGTCGTCGTCACCGTCCCCGGCGTCCCCGCCCACGGCAACGCCCACGCCACCGCCCGCAGCCACCGCGACCTCACCGGCACCGTCAGGGCGACCGTGGACGCCGCCCTCCGCCACTGACCCCCGCGGGCGGCTGCTCGGGGGAAAGGACGGCGCCGAAGGTGATGCACACCGCGACCGCGACGCAGGCGGCGATGAGGCAGGACAGCAGCGTGAAGACCGAGCCGAGCGAACCGTAGGCCTCCAGGCTGCGGTTGAGGGCCCGGGGAACGTAGAGCGGGGCGGCGAGGTACGCGACCTCCAGGACCGCCGCGGTGAGGACGGCACCGGGGAACAGCCGCCGCCAGCCGACCCGCCCCCCGAGCAGCAGGTGCTGCGTCCACCACCACACGGCGATGCCGCACGCCAGCGACAGGGGGACGCCCAGCCACTCGCCGACACCGAAGGCGTCCCGCAGGGGACCCAGCAGGAAGACGACGACCAGCATCGTCACGACCCAGGCGAACCACCGCCACACCGCGATCCGGGCAGCGGACTTCGGCAGCCGCCAGGCCCGTTCGCAGACCCGCTGCATCGACCGGCTGCACGCGGTCGCGGACAGCAGCACCATGAGGCTGCCCACCGCGCCGACCGTCTCCCGCAGATTGCCCGCCTCGGCCTCCGCCAGCCGGCTCAACTGCTGCTGCGACGCGCCGTCCAGCCCCAGCAGGACCTCCAGCGAGTCGAAGATGTCGCGGCGCAGGTCGTCGGGCGCGAGGGAGGTGACGACAAAAATTAGCGGCACGGCGGTGAGGAAGACCTGCGCCGCCAGCCGGGTCCCGGCGTCGAGGACGTTCACGGTCAGCAGCCGCGCGGCCAGCCGGGTGATGACCGGGAACCGCCGCTCGGCACCCCCGCGCAGCTCCCGCGCCCGGCGCGGCAGACCGGCACGCACGGCACGGAGCCCGTCCCGGATCCCGCCCCGCGGCCGGTCTGTCATCCTCCGACTATTTTTCAGCCCACCCCGTCCCGCAACCGGGGACCCTCCGGGTCCGCCCGAGCGGACGGCGCACCGTCGCCACCGGCCCGCAGCCCCCTGCGCCGCCGCCCGCCGCGGCGCCCCCCGTTCCCCGGAACGGACCGGCACGCACGATGGGCGAAGTGACCGCGGGTCCGTCCGCGCGCGTGGCACGATCCGTAGCACCGACGGAAGGGGACGCCCCATGGATCTCAGGCTGGAACTCGTGCTGCTGCCGGTCACCGACGTCGACCGCGCCAAGGCCTTCTACAGCGAGCAGCTCGGCTTCGCCGTGCATGTCGACCACCGGGCGGGCGACGACTTCCGGGTCGTCCAGCTCGACCCGCCCGGGTCCGGGTGCTCGGTCGCGGTGGGCAAGGGCATCACGGACGCGGCGCCCGGTTCGGTGCGCGGACTGCACCTCGTCGTCGACGACATCGAGGCCGCGCACGCGGAGTTGACCGCCCGCGGTGTCACCGTGAGCGCCGTACGGCACATGACGCCGGCCGGCTGGGTGGACGGCACCGACCCGGACCGCACCCCGTACAACTCCTTCGCCGACTTCGCGGACCCCGACGGCAACACCTGGGTGCTCCAGGAAGTGCGCCGCGGGCGGGAGGACGGGGCCCGGTCCGCGGAATGACCCGGGTCAGGGCTGATTCCGCTCCCGCCATTCGGCCACGACCTGGTCGACGTCGAAGGGCCTCAGCCCGAGCGGCGGACCGGGCGGCGGCATGCGCAGCGCCGCGCGGATCTTGTCGTTGACGCCGTCCAGGATGGCCCGGACCAGGCGTTCGGACGGGGCTTTGCGCGCCTTGGCCAGGGCGTCCTCGGCCTCCTTGCGCAGCGCGAGGGCGGGCGGCAGCGGGCTCAGGCCCTCGCGGGCCATCTTCCGCCGGATCCACCACAGCTCGTCGTAGGGCTCGTCCAGCGAGGGCAGCGGCCTGCCCGCCCCGGGCAGGTCCTCGAAGGCGCCGCGTTCGGCGGCGTCGCGGATCTGGTGGTCGACCCACGACTCGAACGGGACACCGGGTGGTTTGCGCTCCGTCATGCCCCCGATTCTCCCCCGGACCCCGCTCAGGCGGGAGGTGCCGGGGTCAGCAGGACGAAGTCCGCACCCGACGGGTCGAGGCAGACCGCCAGCCGGCCGACGCCCTCGGCGTCCTCGGGGCCCATCTGGAGCGCACCGCCGTTGCCGGTGACGCGGGCGACGACGTCGTCGCAGTCCTCGGCGGCGAAGACCGGGTGCCAGTAGGGACGCCCGTCGTTCAGCGTGAGGAACTCCGGGGCCATCTCCATCAGCCCGCCCTGCATCCGTTCCTGGCTCTCCCCGGCGGGTGTGATCACGGTGTACGTGGCCCCGCTCCCGCCGGGCAGCGGCATGTCGTCGGTCTTCCAGCCGAAGAGGGAGCCGTAGAACTCCTTCGCGGCCGCCGCGTCCGTCGTGTACAGCTCGGTCCAGCACAGGGAGCCCGGCAGGTCGGCGGTGCCGAAGCCCTGGGTCCCCCGCGGCTGCCACACGGCGAACTCGGCGCCCAGCGGGTCGGTGAGCTGCGCCAGCCTGCCGGCGTCCTGTACGTCGTGCGGCTCCCGCCGCACCGAGGCGCCCGCCCGCATCGCGGCCCAGGTGGTCACCTCGACGTCGAGGGCGCGGAAGTAGATCATCCACGCGGGGCGGGCGCCCTCCTCGGTGAGCCGGCCGACCGCGCCCACCGTCCGCCCGTGCAGCCGGAAGAGGCCGAAATCGGCGTCCTCCAGGGCGAACCGCTCGAAGTCCCAGCCGAAGACCGCGCCGTAGAAGGCGGCCGCGGCATCCACGTCCGGCGCCCCGAGGTCCACCCAGCACGGCGAACCGGGGACGAAGTCTGTGGTGATCATGGCGCTCCCTTCGGCGGGGTCCGACCCTGGTTATCCCAGCGTGACACCAGGGCCCGGCCGCGGCACGGGAGGCCGCGCCCGCCCCGCCGCCGCGGCCCGTGCGCTAGGCCCCGGGGGGCGTCCAGCCCTGGGCACGCAGTACCCCGGCGACGTCCGGGGCGCGGTAGTGCTCGCCCTTGAGGACCTTGCCGTCGGCGCGCAGCGCCGGACGCCCGTCGGGGCCCAGTTTGGACATGTTGGCGCGGTGCACCTCGGCGATCACGGCGTCGAGGTCGATGCCGTGGACCAGCGCCGTGCCGTACGCGATGTAGACCACGTCGGCCAGCTCGTGCGCGAGGTGGGGCAGCGAGCCCTCGGCGGAGGCCTCCGCGACCTCGGCCACCTCCTCCGCCAGCAGGTCCTGGCGGTGGGCGGCGTGCGCGGGGGAGATCTCGGCGGGGGCGGAGCGCACGTCGAGGCCGAAGGCGGTGTGGAAGGCGCGGACGAGACCGGCGGGTGAGACGGAAGTGACAGGTGATGCGGGTGTTGCGTCAGGGGCGGAGGAAGAGGACGAGGGGGAGGAGGCGTGCATCCGGCCGATCGTACGGGGATCAGGCCGCCGCGGCGCCCGTGTACCCGCCGTCCACCCGGATCGCGGTGATGCCGCTGATGTGCCGTGCCCCGCACCGGTCCTGGGGGAGCACCAGCTGCGGGCCCGAGCCGTCGAGCGGTGTGCCGTCGATACGGGTGGCCAGCAGCACCGCGGCCCGCCCGAAGTCGGGGTCGATCTCGCCCCAGGACAGCAGGGCGTGGTGGCCGTCGGCGCCGGTGACGACGATGAGGAAGCGCAGCCGGTCCTTGCGCCGGGCCGGGTCGAAGGCGGGGCCCGCGGCGCACAGCACCTCGTGCAGCAGCGGCCCCTCGAAGCGGTGGTGCTGCGTCCCGCTGGTCGCGCACTCGAAGCTGACCCGCGCCTCGTGCTGGGGCCAGGCGCGCAGATCGCGCACGGTGAGCGGGGCGGGGCGGGCGAGGTCGCCGCTCAGCACGAATCCGGCGAGCTGCGGCTGTGGCGCGGGAACGGGCGCGGTCACGGGCATGCACCTCCCGCTCAACGGTACCCACGCGGACCACCCGCAGAAACGCAGGTACGGGATGAGTTGTCGAATCGTCTGGCTAATGCAATGCATCAGGGACCTCCGGTGCCGCACCTGCGGCATATCATCGATCACTGGCGCGACCACTTACCGAGGGGGAATGACCACGTGATGAACCGTTCCGTGCACCGCCGGACCCGGGCTGTGCAGCTGGCCGTCGGAGGCACCGCGGTGCTGCTGGCCCTGAGCGCCTGCTCCTCCGGCGACGACTCGTCGGACGCCTCTGCGTCCTCCTCGCCCTCGGCGGCCTCGTCGTCCTCGGCCGACACCTCGGCCTCGCCCGCCGACAACCTCACGGGCACGGTCACGGTCTTCGCCGCGGCCTCGCTCAAGGAGACCTTCACCGAGCTGGGCAAGCAGTTCGAGGCCGCGCACCCCGGTGCGAAGGTGGCCTTCAACTTCGGCGGCAGCGACACGCTCGCCGCGAGCATCACCTCGGGCGCCCCGGCCGATGTCTTCGCGGCCGCCTCCCCGAAGACGATGAAGATCGTCACCGACGCGAACGACGCCTCCGGGGAGCCGGAGACCTTCGTGCGCAACCAGCTGGAGATCGCGGTCGTCCCCGGCAACCCCAAGAAGGTCGACGCCCTCAAGGACCTCACCGCCTCCGGCCTCAAGGTCGCCCTGTGCGCCAAGGAGGTGCCCTGCGGCGCCGCCGCCCAGAAGGCGCTGGACGCGGGCGGCCTGAAGCTCACGCCGGTCTCCTACGAGCAGGACGTCAAGAGCGCGCTGACCAAGGTCGAGCTCAAGGAGGTCGACGCCTCGCTGGTCTACAAGACCGATGTGAAGGCCGCCGGTGGCAAGGTGGAGGGCGTGGAGTTCCCCGAGTCCGCCAAGGTCATCAACGACTACCCCATCGTCCTGCTCAAGGACGCCCCCAACGCCGAGGCCGCCAAGGCCTTCATCGCCCTGGTGGAGTCCCCCGAGGGCGCCAAGGTGCTGAGCGCCGCGGGCTTCCTCAACCCGTGACGGACGACAGCCTGTGACGGACGACGTCCTCGGCAGCGCGGCCGGCCCCGTGAAGGCCCGGCCGCGCCGTCACCGTTCCCCGGTGCCGCTGCCCCTGCTGCTGCCCGCGCTGGTCGGCCTCGCCTTCCTGGTGCTGCCGCTCGCCGGGCTGCTGGTGCGCACCCCGTGGAGCGAGCTCCCGCACCAGCTGACCAGCCCCGGGGTGTGGCAGGCGCTGCGGCTGTCGCTGGTCTGCGCGACCTGCGCGACCGCGGTGACGCTCGTGCTGGGCGTGCCCCTGGCCTGGCTGCTGGCACGCACCGAGTTCCCCGGGCGCCGCGTGGTACGGGCGCTGGTGACGCTGCCGCTGGTGCTGCCCCCGGTCGTCGGCGGTGTCGCCCTGCTGCTGGCGCTGGGCCGCAACGGCGTCGTGGGCCGGTACCTGGACCAGTGGTTCGGGCTCACGCTGCCGTTCACCACGACCGGGGTGATCGTCGCCGAGGCGTTCGTGGCCATGCCGTTCCTGGTGATCAGCGTGGAGGGCACGCTGCGCGCCGCCGACCCCCGCTACGAGGAGGCCGCCACCACGCTCGGCGCCTCCCGCTTCACCGCGTTCCGCCGCGTCACACTGCCGCTGATCGCCCCGGGCATCGCCGCCGGGTCCGTCCTGGCGTGGGCGCGCGCGCTCGGCGAGTTCGGCGCCACCATCACCTTCGCCGGCAACTTCCCCGGCCGCACCCAGACGATGCCGCTGGCCGTCTACCTGGCCCTGCAGAGCGACCCGGCCGCGGCCATCGCGCTGAGCCTCGTCCTGCTCGCCGTCTCCGTCGCGGTCCTCGCCGGACTGCGCGACCGCTGGATGGCGGCCGCGTGAGCGACACGGACGGCCTGCTGGCCGAACTCCTCGTCGAGCGGGGCACGTTCCGCCTGGACGTCGCCCTGACCGCCGCCCCCGGCGAGGTCCTGGCGCTGCTCGGGCCCAACGGCGCGGGCAAGACCACCGCGCTGCGCGCCCTGGCCGGGCTGACGCCGCTGACCGGCGGACGGCTGCTGCTGGACGGGACGGAACTGGACGGGATGCCGCCCGAGACCCGCCCGGTCGGCGTGGTCTTCCAGGACTACCTGCTCTTCCCGCACCTGTCCGCGCTGGAGAACGTGGCCTTCGGCCCGCGCTGCCGGGGCGTGCCGAAGGCGCGGGCGCGCACCGAGGCCGCCGCGTGGCTGGAGCGCATGGGGCTGGCCGAGCACGCCGCGGCCCGGCCGCGGCGGCTGTCCGGGGGGCAGGCGCAGCGCGTCGCCCTGGCCCGTGCGCTGGCGACCCGGCCGCGGCTGCTGCTGCTGGACGAGCCGCTGGCCGCGCTGGACGCCCGCACCCGGCTGGAGGTCCGCTCGCAACTGCGGCGCCATCTGGCGGAGTTCGAGGCGGTGGCCGTGCTGGTGACGCACGACCCGCTGGACGCGATGGTGCTGGCCGACCGGCTGGTCGTCATCGAGGACGGCCGCGCCGTCCAGGAGGGCACCCCGGCCGAGGTCGCCCGCCGCCCCCGCACGGACTACATCGCGCACCTGGTGGGTCTCAACCTCTACCGGGGCGAGGGCGCGGGCCTCGCCGTGACGCTCCCCGGCGGACCGGCGATCACCACAGCCGACGCTTTGACGGGCCCGGCCTTCGCGGCGTTCCCGCCCGACGCGGTCACGCTGTACCGGGAGCGGCCCGCCGGTACGAGCGCCCGCAACCTGTGGCACGGCAAGGTGGCCGGTCTGGAGTCCCGCGGCGACCGCATCCGTGTCGACGTCGAGGGCGAACTCCCGCTCGCCGCCGACCTGTCGACCGCCGCGACCGCCGAACTCGGCCTCCACCCGGGGGCCGAGGTCTGGGCCACCGTCAAGGCCGCCCAGGTGCACGCCTATCCGGCGTGACCCGGGCGGCCCCTCGGGAGGTACCGGCCGGGCACCGCCGGGGCCGGCCGGAGTCGGTCACAGGCCGATGTCGCGCCTGCGGAAGTCCTCCATCGACTCACGGCGCACCAGCAGCCGGGCCCGGCCGTTGTCCACGGCGACCACCGGCGGGCGGCCGACCATGTTGTACGTCGAGGCCATCGACAGGTGGTAGGCGCCCGCGACCGGCACGCCGAGCAGGTCGCCCGGCCGGATGTCGCCGGGCAGCGGGACCGCGGAGGCCAGCACGTCGCCGGCCTCGCAGTGCCGGCCCACGACGGTGACCAGCGCGGGCTCCTCCGTGGAGTGCCGGCCGATCAGCCGGGGCGCGTAGCGCACCCCGTACAGGGCGGGCCGCGGGTTGTCGCTCATGCCGCCGTCCACGGCCACGAAGACCTGGCCGCCGGTGCGCTTGACCGACAGCACCCGGTACAGCGCCACACCCGCGGGGCCCGCGATGGCGCGGCCCGGCTCGACCGTCAGCCGCGGGACCGGCAGCCCGGCCGCCGCGCAGCTCGCGGTGAGCTCGGCGCGGACCCGGGAGGCCAGCGAGGTGATGTCGAGCGCCGCCTCGCCGGGCCGGTACGCCACCGCGTGGCCGCCGCCGAGGTCCAGTTCGGGGAGCGTGACCCCGTGCTGGCGGCGGATCCCGGCGAGCAGCCCGACCAGTCGCCGTACGGCGGACAGGTACGGCTTGACGCTGGAGATCTGCGAGCCGAGGTGGCAGTGCAGGCCGACCAGTTCGAGCCGCGGCTGGTCCAGGACCCGGGCCACCGCGTGCTGCGCGGAGCCGTCGGCGAGGGACAGCCCGAACTTCTGGTCGTCGGTGCCGGTGCGCACCGCGGCGTGACCGCCCGCGGCGATGCCGGGCACGATGCGCAGCAGCACCTTCTGCCGGGACCCGGCCGGCACCTGGGCGGCCAGCCGGGCGATCTCCCCGGTGCTGTCGATGACGATGCGGCCCACGCCCAGGCGCAGCGCGGTGGCCAGGTCCTCGGGGCTCTTGGCGTTGCCGTGCAGCACGATGCGCTCCGGCGGGAAGCCGGTGACGACGGCGAGTTCGAGTTCGCCGGCCGAGCAGACGTCCAGGCCCAGGCCCTCCTCCTCGACCCAGTGGGCCATCGCCCGGCACAGGAACGCCTTGGCTGCGTAGAGGACGTCGGCGTCGGGGAACGCGGCGCGGTAGGTGCGGCAGCGGGCCCGCACCTCGCCCTCGTCGAGGACGTACGCCGGGGTGCCGAAGCGCTCGGCGAGTTCGGTGAGGGCGACGCCGCCCACCGACAGCTCGCCGTGCGGCGCGGTGCGCGTGGAGGCCGGCCAGACGGACAGCCCGGTGTCGACGCCTTCGGCGGCGAGCGCGGTCAAGGCGGTGGTCTCAGAGATGGTCATGGCAGGACGCTCCTCAGCCGATGCGCAGCGGCAGGTGGTCGGCGGTGTGCACGGCCCGCGGGTCCCAGTCCGCGGTGGCGCCCACGGCGGGCGCGGCGAACTGCGGGTCCACGGTGAGGGTGGTGACCCCCAGCGGTTCGGCGAGTGCCCGCAGCGCGGGCTCGCCGAGCCTGATCCACTCCTGGCCGGGGCCGAGCGTGGCGGCCAGGCGTTCCTCACTGGTGAAGGCGACGGCCGTACGGCCGCCCAGGGGCGTGCGGAACATGCGCGCGACGCACCCGGCGGGACCCGGCCGGACGGGGACGTAGAGCGTCTCCCTGTGGGGGTGTCCGGCCGGGACGGGTTCGGAAGGTTCCGGGTCGTCCCCGCACCATGTCTCGCTCATGGCGATCCTCCTGTGAGGTTCGTTCGTGACGGTGGCCCGGACCGGACGTGGTCCGCGGCCAGCAATGACGCTATGCCCGGCACATCCGGGTACGGGCCCGTCCCTGACGCGACGTTGACGTCCGCGGGCCAAGCGTTGACGGTGCGCTGGCGGCACGGTCAGGGAAGCGTCAAGGCTGCCCGCGGCGGCGACAGGGCGGCGACAAGAGCCCCCGCGCGCGGAGGCGGGCGGCGCTTCCATGGAGGTATGGAAGACGCCGGACACCGTCGTGTGGTCGTGGGGGTCAGCGGTTCGCTGGGCAGCCTCGCGGCACTGCACCGGGCGGCCGCCGAGGCCCGCCGCCGTGGCGCGGCACTGGTCGTGGTGCACGCCTGGGAGCCCCCGGGCGGCGACTTCGCCTACCGGCGGCGGCCGTGCCCGCCGCTGCTGCACGCCGGGCAGGAGCAGGCCCGGCTGCGGCTGCTGACCGCGATGGACAACGCCTTCGGGGGCGCGCCGGCCGGCCTCGGGGTCCAGGCGCTCATCGCCCGCGGCCCCGCGGCCCGCTGCCTGGTGCACATCGCCGACCGCGAGGACGACCTGCTGGTGGTCGGCGCCGGGCGCCCCGGCCTGCTGCGCCGGCTGCTGTCGCCGCCGGTGGCCCACCGGTGCGTACGGGACGCGGTCTGCCCGGTCCTGTCCGTGCCGCGCCCGTCGTTGCAGGAGCTCTTCGAGTCCGTGCGGCGCCGCAACGCCCGGCAGCTGCCACTGCGTGCCGCCGGGCCCATGTGACCTTTCCCCAGGAGGGACTTCGCTCCACCGGAACTGTCCGGACCAGCCGAATCAGGTGAGGGCCGTGCTCCACCATCCGTCCCCGTCCCCGTTCCCGTTCTCGTTCCCGCGCAGGCTCGCCCTGCCGGCCGCGGTCCTGCTGCCGCTCGCCGCCGCCGCGGTGCTGCTGCCCTTCCGGGCGGACCTCTCCGCCCCGCTGGTGGCCCTGGTGCTGGTGGTCGCGGTGGTCGCGGTGGCCGTTCTCGGCAGCCGTGCCGCCGGGGCCGTCGCCGCGCTGTCGGCCGCGGCATGGTTCGACTTCTTCTTCGCCCCGCCCTACGGGCGGTTCACCATCGCGGGACCGGGCGACATCGCCACCGCCGTGCTGCTGCTCGTGGTCGGGCTGGCCGTCTCCCGGCTGGCCGCCCGGACGCGGCGGCTGGAGGCCGTCGCCGCCACGGACGCGGACCACCTTTCCCGCATCCACGAGACCGCCCGGCTCACCCAGTCCGCGCCCTCGCCGCACCGGGTCGTCCAGCACGTCGGCGACCAGCTCGTGAGCCTGCTCCAGCTGCGCGGCTGCCGCTTCGAGTACGGCACCCTGGTCGGCCACCCGCCGCGGCTCGAGGCCGACGGCACGATCTTCTGGGGCCGCCGCGCCTGGGACGCCGACCGCCAGGGCCTGCCGGACACGGAGGTCGAACTGCGGGTCTTCCACAACGGCCGCTTCCACGGCCGCTTCATGCTCCGCCCCACGCCCGGCGCCGTGCCCTCCCCGCAGGCCCGGCTGGTCGCCGTCACCCTCGCCGACCAGGTCGGCACCGCCATCGACCTCGTGGCCCCCGCCCCGGCGGCGTACCCGTCGTAGCCGGGGCGCCGGCCGGGCGGCTCGGCAGGGACGGGGGGTGGAATGAGGCGTATCGTCCCATTAGAGAGCCGATCGGCATGAACGGTGGGCCCGTCATGGTGGTCATCGCCCCCGTACGGGAGCAACTGGACGAGACGCTCGCCGAGGTCGTGCGCGCCACGAACGCGCACATCGGCGCGGTCTTCCTGATGCTGCCCGAGGGGCGGGTGCTGGGCCTGGAGGTGCTGACCGGGGCGCCGCGGGAGCTGGTGACGCCGTGGGCGCGGATGACACTGGACCGGTCGGGACCGGTGGCGGACGCCGTCCGCACCGGGCGCCTGGTGTGGCTGGGCACGCGGGAGGAGCTGGCCGAGCGCTATCCGCAGACCGCGCTGGTCCTGCCCTACGACCTGGCCCTGGCCGCCGCCCCCGTACCGTCCGCCGGTCACGTCATGCGCGGCGCGCTGATGCTGACCTGGCCCGGTTCGCGTCCCGAACGGCCGGCGGGGGCGGACCACGCCGCGATCGGCCGCGCCTGCCGGCGCATGTGCGAGCACCTGCTGCGCGCGGAGTCGGCCGGCGCCCCGGTCCACCCCGGCCCGCTGCCGCGGGTGCTGGAACGGCCCCGCGCCAGGACGGCGGAGCCGGACGAGGCGCAGGCGGCCGCCGACTTCGTCGGACGGCTGCCCGAGGGCGCGTGCGCCCTGGACCAGAGCGGCCGGATCGTCTACGTCAGCGACCGTGCCGAACCGCTGCTCGGCGAGCCCGCCCGGGTCCTGCTCGGTGCGCTGCCCTGGCAGGTGCTGCCCTGGCTGAACGACCCGGTGCACGAGGACCGCTACCGCGGCGCCGTGCTCTCCGGGCAGCCGACGTCGTTCATCGCCCGCCGCCCGCCGGACCACTGGATGCTCTTCCAGCTCTATCCGGACGCGACCGGCGTGAGCGTACGGATCTCCCCCACCGACCACCGTCCGGAAGCGCGGCCGGGGCCGCCCAAGAACTGCCGGCAGGACGAGGCCCGCAGGACCCCGGACCGGGTCACGGCGATCTACCACCTGATGCAGCTCGCCGGTGCGCTCGCCGAGGCGGTCGGGGTCCGCGACGTGGTCGAGCTGGTGGCCGACATGTTCCCGTCCGCCTTCGGCGCGGACGCCTTCGCGCTCTTCGTCTCCGAGGGCGGCCGGCTGCGGGTGATCGGCCACCGCGGCTACGGCGAGGACGCCATGGCGGCGCTCGACGGCACCCCGCTCGGCTCGCGGCAGACCCCTGCGAGCCGTGCCCTGCGCACCGGGGTGCCCCGCTTCTACGGCTCCCCCGAGGAGTTGCTGCGGGCCTATCCGGGACTGGCCGGCACCCTGCGGAAGTCGGCCTGGGCGTTCCTGCCGCTGATCGCCTCGGGCCGCCCGGTCGGCTGCTGCCTCCTCGGCTACGACCAGCCGCACTCGTTCCGCAGTGACGAGCGCAGCGTCATGGCCTCGCTGACCGCGCTCACCGCGCAGGCCCTGGACCGCGCCCGCATCTACGACGCCAAGCACCAGCTCGCCCACGGCCTGCAGGCCGGGCTGCTGCCCCACACGCTGCCCTCGCTGCCCGGACTGGAGGTCGCCGCCCGCTACCTGCCGGCCACCAGCGGCATGGAGATCGGCGGCGACTTCTACGACCTGATCCGGCTCGGCGACACCTGCGCGGCCGCCGTCATCGGCGACGTGCAGGGCCACAACGTCAACGCCGCCGCGCTGATGGGCCAGGTCCGCACCGCCGTGCACGCGCACGCCACCGCGGGCGCCTCGCCCGACGAGGTGCTCGCCCGCACCAACCGGCTGCTCGACGAGCTCGACACGGGGCTCTTCACCAGCTGCCTGTACGTCCATCTCGACCTCGACGAGGGAATGGCGCGGCTGGCCACCGCCGGACATCCGCCGCCGCTGCTGCGCCGGCCCGAGGGAGATGCCGAGGTGCTCACCACCCCGCCGGGGCCGCTGCTGGGCATCGACCCGCGGGCCGAGTACCCCACCGCCCAGGTGCCGCTGCCGCCGGGGGCGGTGCTCGCGCTCTACACCGACGGGCTGGTCGAGAGCCCCGGCACCGACCTGGACGCCGCCATCGCGCGCCTCGCGCGGACCCTCGCCGGCGCCGGGCGGGTTCCGATGGACCAGCTCGCCGAGACCCTCGTCCACTACGACGGCGCCTCGGCGCACCGGGCCGACGACACGGCGCTGCTGCTGCTCCGCCGCGTGCCCCCGGCATGAGGCCTTGTCACATCCGCCGATCCCCCCAACACTGTGATCCATGCCGGTGGTTGCGCTGCTGGGAACGCTGGACACCAAGGGTGCGGAGTACGGATGGCTGCGCGAGCGCCTGCTGCGGCGCGCCGTCGACGTCGTCCTCATCGACACCGGGGTCGCCGGCGAGCCCCGGGTGCCCGCCGACATCGCGCGCGCCGAGGTGGCCCGCGCGGCGGGCGCCGACATCGCACGGCTGCGCGCCCAGGGGGACCGGGGCATCGCCGTGACCACGATGGCCGAGGGCGCCGCCGAGGTGGTGCGCCGGCTGCACGCGCGGGGGCGGCTGCACGGTGTGCTGGCCATCGGGGGCAGCGGGGGCACGTCGATCGCGACCCGCGCGATGCGCGCCCTGCCGCTGGGCGTGCCGAAGCTGATGGTGTCCTCGATGGCGGCGGGCGACGTCTCGCCGTACGTCGGGGCGGCCGACATCGCGATGATGTACAGCGTCGTCGACATCGCGGGCGTCAACCGCGTCTCGGCGCCGATCCTGGCGAACGCGGCCGACGCCATCGCCGCCATGGCCACGGGCTTCGCCACGGACGCGCCGCCGCCCGCGGACGACCGGCCGCTGGTGGCGGCCAGCATGGCGGGCGTGACCACCCCGGGCGTGGACGCCGCCCGGCAGCGGCTGACCGACCTCGGCTACGAGGTGCTGGTCTTCCACTCCGTCGGGTCCGGCGGCCGCTCCCTCGAGACCCTCGCCGCGCAGGGGATGTTCTCCGGCGTCCTGGACCTGACCCTCAGCGAACTCGCCGACGACCTGGTCGGCGGCACCTTCGGCGCGGGCCCGGACCGGCTGCGGGCGGCGGGCCGGGCCGGGGTGCCGCAGGTGGTGAGCCCCGGGGCGCTGGACATGGTCAAGTTCGGTCCGCTCGCGTCACTGCCGGATCGTTTCCGGTCCCGCCACGTCCATGTGCACAACCCCTCGGTCACCGTCATCCGCACCACCGCCGCCGAGTGCGCCGCGCTCGGCCGCCAGGTCGCCGAGAAACTGCGCGCCGCGACCGGTCCCGCGGCCCTGCTGCTCCCGCTGCGCGGCCTGTCCACGCTCGGCGCCCCGGGCGGGCCGTACCACGACCCGTCCGTCGACGAGGTGCTGTTCACGGCGCTGCGCGACGGCCTGCGCGGCAGCCGGGTGGAGGTGGCGGCGTACGACACGCACCTCAACGACCCGGACTTCGGGCGCACTGCCGCCGACCGGCTGCACGCGCTGATCGCCGCGAACGACCCGGCCCGCGCCCCGCGTTGACCAGCGGCGTCGGGCCCCGCTCGGCCGCCACGAACCGGAGGACCCCGGGGAGCACCGCCGACGGCACGATCGCGCGGGCGCCGTGCCCGGCTTACAGTGGCGCGACCGTGCCGGATCCGCGCAACTGTCCCACCACCCGTGCCGACGGCCAAGGGCACCCGGCGGAAGGGCCGTTCCGCGCCCGGACCCCGCGGGGCGAAGCTTCGCGGACAGCGAAGGAGAGCACATGACCACCCGGGTGACCCTGATCTCGCCGGTCGTCACGGCCGCCCTGCGGGAGGCCCGCTTCGACGACGACGTGCCGCCGGACGGCAAGGCGCTGGAGACCGCCCGCGCGGTGGCCGGGCACCTGCCCGCCGCCGGCCGGGTCCTGGTGTCGCCCTCGGCGCGCTGCCGGGCGACCGCCGAGGCACTGGGCCTGGCCCCCGACGGGGACGCCCCCGACGGCTGGGCACTGGGCCGCTGGCGCGGCCGCACGCTGGCCGAGGTGAGCGCCGAGGAACCCGACGCGGTCGCCGCCTGGCTGTCCGACCCCGACGCCGCGCCGCACGACGCCGAGTCGCTGCGCGACCTGTGCGCACGGGTCGGCGGCTGGCTGGACGGGCTGGCGGCCGCGCCCGGCCGGGTGGTCGCCGTCGTGGAGCCGGAGATCGTGCGGGCCTGCGCGGTCAGGACGCTGGGCACGCCGGAGCAGTCGTTCTGGCGGATCGACGTCCCCCCGCTCACGGCGACGGAATTCAGCGGGCGGTCCGGGCGCTGGAACCTCACGGCAGGGCGGCCGCTCGCCTGAACGACCGGCGCCGTGAAGGGGACTTGGCCGCCAACGGCCGGTACACGCAAGAGGAACGTTTTCGCGCCTCTCAGGCTCTTGCAAAGATGTCGCAATAAGACCGTATGATGAGCGCGTTCGACCAGGCCGACTCCGAAGCGGAGCACTCCTCATGCATGTACCCGACGGATTCATCGACGCCCCGGTGTCGGTGGCGACCGGGGCCGTGGCGGCGGCGGCCGTCGCCGTGAGCCTGCGCGGTGCCCGGCGTGAACTCGACGAGCGCACCGCGCCCCTGGCCGGACTCGTCTCCGCCTTCATCTTCGCCGTGCAGATGCTCAACTTCCCCGTCGCCGCGGGCACCAGCGGCCACCTCCTGGGAGGCGCGCTCGCCGCGATCCTGGTGGGCCCGTACACCGGCGTGCTGTGCGTGTCGGTGGTGCTGCTCATCCAAGGGGTGCTCTTCGCCGACGGCGGACTCACCGCGCTCGGCGTGAACATCACCGACATGGCGATCGTGACGGTCGTCGTCGCCTACGCCGTCTTCCGCGGCCTGGTGAAGGTGCTGCCACGCACACGCGGGGCGGTGACGGGCGCGGCCTTCGTGGCCGCCCTGCTCTCCGTACCGGCGGCCTCCGTCGCCTTCACCGCGATCTACGCGCTCGGCGGCACGACCGACGTCCCCCTCGGCAAGGTCTTCACCGCCATGGTCGGCGTCCATGTACTCATCGGCATCGGCGAGGCGTTCATCACCGCCGCGACCGTCGGCGCCGTGATCGCCGTCCGTCCCGACCTCGTCCACGGCGCCCGTGACCTGCGCCGTCCGCTGGAGCTGAAGGAGGCGACCGTCTGATGGCGGCCGTGACACCCACCCCCAAGCGCGGCGGTGTACGGCCGCTGTGGATCGCCGGGCTGATCGCGGCCCTGGTGCTCGCCGGGTTCGTCAGCTACTACGCGTCCTCCAGCCCCGACGGACTGGAGAAGGTCGCCGCCGACCACGGCATCGACAAGAAGACGGAGAACCACGCGGCGAAGGACTCCCCGCTGGCGGACTATCAGACGAAGGACGTCGGCAACGCCCGGCTGTCCGGCGGCCTCGCGGGAATCCTCGGCGTCGGCGCCACCCTCGCTCTCGGCAGCGGCGTCTTCTGGGTCGTCCGCCGCCGGCCGCGCACGGACGAGGCCTGACGGATGGGCGCGGGGCACGCACACCGGCTCTACCGGCACGGGCACTCGCCGGTGCACGCGCTGCCCCCGCAGTGCAAGATCGCCGCGGTCTTCTGCTTCGTCCTCGTCGTGGTCTCCACCCCGCGCACCGCGGTATGGGCCTTCGGCCTGTACGCCGTGCTGCTGGCCACGGTGGCCGCGGTGGCCCGGGTACCGGCGGGCTTCCTGCTGCGACGGCTGCTGATCGAGGTGCCGTTCGTCGCCTTCGCCGTCCTGATGCCGTTCGTCGCCGAGGGCCCGCACACCGAGGTGCTCGGGCTGTCGGTGAGCGTCAACGGCCTGTGGGGCGCCTGGAACATCCTCGCCAAGGGCACCCTCGGCGTCGCCGCCTCCGTCCTGCTGGCCTCCACCACGGAACTGCGCGAACTCCTGCTGGGCCTCCAGCGGTTGCGGCTGCCCGCGCTGCTGGTGCAGATCGCCTCCTTCATGATCCGCTACGGCGACGTCATCACCGACGAGATGCGCCGCATGCGCGTCGCCCGCGCCTCACGCGGCTTCGAGGCCCGCGGCCCGCGCCACTGGGGTGTGCTCGCCAAGTCCGCGGGCGCCCTGTTCATCCGCTCCTACGAACGCGGCGAGCGTGTCCATCTGGCCATGGTCAGCCGCGGCTACGCCGGCAGCATGCCGGTGATCGACGACGTCACGGCGTCCCGCGCACAGTGGTCGTACGCGGCCGTGCTCCCGGCCGCCGCACTGCTGGTCTGCCTGACGGGATGGTTCGCATGACCCCATCGCTCGAGGTCAAGGGCCTCGCCTATGCCTACCCCGACGGCCACCAGGCGCTGTTCGGCGTGGACCTGACCATCGGCCGCGGGGAGCGGGTCGCGCTGCTCGGCCCCAACGGCGCCGGCAAGACCACCCTCGTCCTGCACCTCAACGGCATCCTGGAGGCGGGCGCGGGCACCGTCACCGTCGCGGGCCTGCCCGTCGGCGACCGCAAGCACCTCGCCGAGATCCGCCGCCGCGTCGGCATCGTCTTCCAGGACCCGGACGACCAGCTGTTCATGCCGACCGTCCGCGAGGACGTCGCCTTCGGCCCGGCAGCGGCCGGGCTGCGCGGCCCCGAACTGGAGGCCTGCGTCCGCAAGGCGCTGGAGCGGGTCGGCATGGCGGAGTTCGCCGACCGGCCGCCGCACCACCTGTCCTTCGGCCAGCGGCGCCGGGTCGCGGTCGCCACCGTGCTCGCCATGGAACCGGAGATCCTCGTCCTGGACGAGCCCTCCTCCAACCTCGACCCGGCCTCGCGCCGCGAACTCGCCGACATCCTGCGGTCGCTGGACGTCACGGTGCTGATGGTCACCCACGACCTGCCCTACGCCCTGGAACTCTGCTCCCGCGCGGTGGTCCTCAGCGGCGGCATCATCGCGGCCGACGGCCGCACGCAGCAACTGCTCTCCGACGACGCCCTGATGCGCCGCCACCGCCTGGAACTCCCCTTCGGCTTCGACCCGCGCTCGGTCGCGGTCGACGTCTGACGTCCGGCGTTCAGGAACCGCACGGAGGGCGGCCGGCCGGCTCCGGGTCCACGGCGACGACCGCGTCCGCGAGCGCGGCGAAGCGCTCCGTGCCGCCGAGGGGGGCGACGACGCGCTCCCGCAGCGCGTCGGCGAGCGTACGGGCGGCCGTCGCCGCCACCTCCAACCCGCGTTCGGTGAGCGCCGCCAGCGTGACACGCCGGTCGCTCCGGCACGGACGGCGCTCGATGAGGCCGGCCTCAGTGAGCCGGTCGGCGACCTTGGTGGTGCCCGCCGTCGTGAAGCCGAGCGTGCCCGCGAGCTGGTACATCGGCGCGGAGCGCTCCGGCGCGGTCATGAGGAACCACAGCGCCTGGAACGAGGACGGGGCCAGCCCCGAGCGCGCCTCCACATCCGCCAGCAGTTGATCGGTCACGCGGCGGAAGCCCGACTGCACCTCGTGCCAGCGTGCGAGCAGTTCCAGGTCCGCGGCGCCGGGGCAGGCGCCCCCGCCGTCCGGCCCGGTGTGGATCTCCGTCGTCACATTGCCCAGGGTACCAACGCCAGCTATTGTCTAACCAGCTACTTAATATCTGGCTAGCAATCAAAGGATGCGGTTCCCCATGACCGACTCGTCCACCACCCCCGCCGGCCTGCGCACGGGCACGTGGATCCTCGACCCCGCGGGCTCCTCGGTCCGGCTCACCCACAAGACAATGTGGGGCGCGGCCACCGTCAAGGGCGCCTTCGCCACCGTCGGCGGAACCGGCGAACTCGCCCCCGACGGCAGCGCGCACGGCACGCTCACCGTCGAGGCCGCCTCTGTCGGCACCGGCAACTCCCAGCGCGACACCCACCTGAAGTCGGCCGAGTTCTTCGACGTCGCGGCCCACCCCGCGATCGTCTTCACCGCCCACCGGGTCGTCGCCGGAGCGGACGGCGCCCTCACGGTCGACGGCGAACTGACCGTGCGCGGCACCACCCGCCCGCTCGCCCTGACCGGCCGGGCCGACACCGCCGCCCCCGACGCGGTCGTCCTCACCGTCGAAGCCGTCGTCGACCGGGCCGACTTCGGCCTCACCTGGAACCGGCTCGGCATGATCAAGGGCCCCGCGACGATCTCGGTGACGGGCCGCTTCACCCACGGCGGCTGAGGCCGCGGGTCACCGCCGCCCGGAGCCGCGCAGGTCCCGCAGTGTCCAGCCGTGCCCGTCCGGATCGAGCGGGCGCGTGGCGGCGGTGAAGACCTCGGCGGCCCGGCGGTAGGACAGCCGGCCGCGGCCGGTACGGAACACCGGTCCGCCGACGCGGCCGAGCGTCAGCAGCGTGAGCAGCCGGCCCGTCGCCCCGCCCCAGCGAAGCGGCGTCCCGCCGACGCGCTCGCGGGTGCGGCGGCCCGGCAGGTCCAGGTCGCCGACGTCCAGGGCGAGGACCCGCTCGATGGACGCGCCGGTGTCGTACAGCAGGTGCCACAGGGCCTGTTCGCGCAGCGGGGCGGGCAGCCGGAGCACCGCCAAGGCGCGGTCCTCCGCGGGCGGACCGGCCTCCCCCTCCCGCGGCACCGGCAGGGGCAGCGCCCGCAGACCCTCCAGGGGGTCGCCGGTCAGCCAGCCCTGCGCCCGCCACCAGGTCACCGCGGCGGCGAGGACGGACAGTTCGCGGTTGGCGGTACGGGCACCGACCGCGGCGGACCGCGCGGTGAAGGCCTCGCGCAGCCGCGCCGCCGCCTGCGGGGTGTCCAGGAGCGCCAGCGGGACGGCGGGCGGCGCGGCGTTGCGGCGCCCGCGCCCCAGGGGAGCGGCGCGTCCGACGAGGCCCCACGCCCAGGTGACCAGGGCGATCCGGTAGACCCGGCGCGAGCCCGCGCCCAGCGCGGTGGCGGAGAGATAACGGTCGACGGCGACGGCGTACTCCACCGGTCGGCTCATGCCCCACCCCATCTAACCGCAGTAAATGACCTGCCGTTCGCAAGTGCACCCATCCTAAGTTGATGCAAGCAGACTCAATAATTTCGGCCGCACGCCTGGCGTGTCGGAGAACCGGCCCTGCACGCTGCGCCCATGCCCTTCGACCTCCGCCTCCGCCCCGCCGTACTGCGGGAACGCGACTTCCGCCGGTTCTTCACCGGCTACGCCACCTCCCTGCTCGGCTCGTCGATGGCGTCGGTCGCGCTGGCGTTCGCCGTCCTGGAGCACGGCGGCGGCACCGAACTCGGCCTCGTCCTCACCGCCCGGATCCTGCCGCTGGTCCTGGTGCTCCTCGCCGGCGGAGTCCTCAGCGACCGCTGGGGCAGCCGGCGGGTGATGCTCACCGCCGACGTCATCCGCTGCCTCACCCAGGGCGGCCTGGCCCTGACCCTGCTGGGCGGCGCACCGCACCTGGGCACGCTCATAGCGCTGGTCGTCGTCTGGGGCGCCGCCGAGGCCCTGTTCACCCCGGCACTCGACGCGCTCGTGCCGCGCATCGTGCGCGGCGACGCGCTGTCGGACGGCAACGCGCTGCTGGGAGTGGCCCGTTCGGCCGCGTCGGTGGCCGGGCCCGCGCTCGCCGGCGTACTGACCGCGACCGCGGGGGCGGCGACCGTGTTCGCCGTGGACGCCGCCAGCTACGCCGTCAGCGTCGTCGCGCTGCTCCTGCTGCCCCGTACGGCCGGGAGCGCCGGGCCCGTGACGTCCTTCCTCGCCGACCTGCGCGAGGGCTGGGCGGAGTTCCGCTCCCGGACCTGGCTGTGGGTCACCTCCCTCCACGTCTGCCTGTTCAACCTCCTGGTGTGGGCGCCGTTCCTGGTCCTCGGCCCCCTCGTCGCCCAGCGCCGGCTCGGCGGGGCCGCCTCATGGGGCCTGGTCATGGCCGCGTACGGGGCGGGCGCGGTCGCCGGCGGCGCGGCCATGCTGGGCCGCCGGCCGCGCCGGCCGCTGTTCGTCGCCACGGCCGCCACCGTGGGCTGGGCCCTGCCCTCGGCCGCCCTCGCGAGCGGACGGGCGCTGCCGTGGGTCTGCGCCGCGGCGCTGGCCGCGGGCGTCGGCTCGGCCGTCTGCGGCACCCTCTACGCGACCGTCACCCAGTCCCAGGTACCGCCCGGGACCGTCGCCCGGGTCAGCGCGTACGGCGCCTTCGGCGCCTTCGCCCTGGGCCCGGTCGGACTCGCCGCCGCCGGCCCGCTGTCGGTCCTGCTGGGCACCACCGGCGTCCTCGGCTTCGGCGCCCTCTGGCAACTCGCCGCGGTGGCCGCGGTCCTCACCCTCCCCGTCATCCGCGCGGCCCTCCCCCGCGCCCCCGCCCCGGCGGACGGAACCGCCTGACCCGCCCGCCTGGCCCCCTCTCCCCGAGCGGGCGCTGTGCCCGGCCCGGGAACCGGGCAACGCCGATGGCCCACCACACGGCACGCGCCGCCCGAACAACACGTTCGCCGGTCTGCCGTGGAGCTGCGACGATGCCCGCTGATTCGCTGGCGGAGGGCATGTGTTCGTTTTCGTGTGCGGTGGATGCGGTGCCGAGCCGTACGTGCGCGCCGGGCTCTTTCAGCGGACCGGCCAACGCCGCCGCACCGTCCCGGACGGCGGTGTCTCCCGAAGCGGTGAAGACCTGCTGTCCGCGCGCGACCACAGCGAGCCGCCACGTCAGCCGGCACGGACCGCACCACGGCAAGGCCAACAGCCCGAACCCCACGACGAGCTCACCGCACCCGCGCCGCACCCGTCCTCATCCGCTCACAGAACGACACCGCGCGTCCCGTCGAAGACCCGCCAACACCCCTTTCGGGCAAAGGACATCGCGTCTTGCTACTTGTGCAGGAAGCGTGAAAGGCTCCCCGCACCACAAAGGCGCAGCCTCCCCCGACGCCGAAGGGTGGTCCCCCGCTCCATGACTGCCGCAGCCCCGGTCCCCGAGGCCGTCCTGCTGTCCGAGTACTGGGGGGAAGTGCTCTGCTTCGCGCAGTTGTGCACCCTCACCCCCGAGTCCGGCGGCCGGCTGGCCGCCGACGCCTTCGACCGCGGGCTGGCGGCGGCCAAGGACCCGTACGCGTCCGGCTCCGGTGGCGCGGGGCTGCCGTGCCTGCCGTTCCTGCTGACGGCCGTCCGGGACAGCACCGCGCACTGGGCGGCCGCCGGCGACGGCGACAGCCTGCAGCCGGAACTGCGGATCTGGCTGAACGCGGAGCGCGCCGCCCGCAGGGCCCGCACGGGGGCGCGGCGCCCGGAGCCCCTGGCGCTGCGCGGCCTGCGGGCGATGCCGGAGCGGGCAGCGGAGGCGCTCTGGTACGCGGAGGTGGAGTGCCGTCCGGCGGCCGATCCCCACGAGATGCACCACGTGCGGGAGGTCTTCCGCGAGCACTGCCTGCGGGCGCACGTGGCGGAGCCCCCGACACCGGAGTGCGCCGGCTGGTCCGCTCTCCTGGACGCGGCCGCGCGCACCCCGCAGGAGCCCGTGCCGGTGGAGCTGCGCCGGCACCTCGACCGGTGCCCGGAGTGTGCGAAGGCGCTGGTCTGCCTGACCCCGCACGGCGAAGGTCTGGCGCAGGCGCTGGCGGAGGGCGTGCTCGGCTGGGCGGGCCCGTCGTACCTGGAGGCCCGCCGCCGGGCGGCTGGCACCGGCGGGGCGCAACCGCCGTTCCCGTACGCCGGTCCCACGCCGCCGCGCCGGCTCCGGCGCCCGGCGGGACGCGGCCGTGGACGCCTCCACCGGGGCCTTCGCGTGGGCCTTCGCGGGCGCGTCCCCGGAGGCAGGGTGGCCGTCGTGGCCGCCGCCGGCCTGCTGGCCGCCGTGGTCGGGCTGACGGTCCTGGTGACCGCCGACGACTCCGCACCGCGGGCCGCGTCCGCCGCGCCCACCGCGCAGGGCGGCACCGACCCGGATCTGTCGCCCCTGCCCGGACCCGCCGCGCCGGGCGACCCGTCGCCCACCGTGTCGCAGGACCCCGCGGACGACGGGTCCTTCCCGGGCGACACCGAACCGTCCGCGGCCGAGCACACGATCCCCGCCGCGCCGGACCGCACCCCTGAGCGCAGCGCCCCGCCCGCGCGGTCCTCGCACGCCCCGGCCTCCACCCGGCCGGCGACCTGTTCCGTCGCGTACACGCTGGTCGACCGGTGGAGCAGCGGCTTCCAGGCGGCGGTGACCGTCACGACCCGCGTCCCGGTGTCGGACTGGCGGCTGGAGTGGACGTTCCCGGACGGGGAGCGCGTGACGCAGATGTGGGACGCGGACTTCTCGCAGTCCGGCACCTCGGTCGCGGTCCGCGGGAAGGGGTACAACGACTCGCTCGCCACGGGCGGTTCGGCCACCTTCGGCTTCATCGGCGCCCGGGACCGCGGCGACGGCGTGCCCGCGTCGTTCTCCCTCGACGGCTCCCGCTGCACGGCCTGAGGACGGAGGAGGCCGGGAAGGCGGTGGTGCCGCCTTCCCGGCCTCGCAACGGCCGGACTAGCTCAGGCCGTTGTTGATCGCGGTGACCAGCTCACCGTTGCTGGTGTCGCCGCTGAACTCCCAGAAGAACGCGCCGCCGAGGCCCTGGTTCTTCACGTAGGTCATCTTGCCCGCGATGGTGGACGGGGTGTCGTAGCTCCACCAGTTGCTGCCGCAGTGGGCGTACGCGGTGCCCGCGACGGTGCCGGTGACCGGGCAGCTGTTCTTGAGGACCTTGTAGTCCTCGTTGCCCGCCTCGTACGTGCCCGGTGCGGCGCCGGTCGCCGAGCCGCCGGGGGCGTCCTGCGTGACACCGGTCCAGCCGCGGCCGTAGAAGCCGATGCCCAGGTTGAGCTTGTTCGACGGGATGCCCTTGCTCTTCAGCTTCTGGATCGCCGCGTCGGAGTAGAACCCGGCGATCGGGATGCCGCTGTAGGAGGTGAGCGGGGAGTGCGGGGCGGTCGGGCCGTCCGCGTCGAAGGCGCCGAAGTAGTCGTACGTCATCACGTTGTAGTAGTTCACGTACTGCGCGGCGCCCGCGTAGTCGGCGGCGTCGATCTTGCCGCCGTTGGTGCCGTCGGCGGTGATGGCCGCGGTGACCAGGTTGCTGGAGCCGAAGCGGGTGCGCAGCGCGGACATCAGGGTCTTGAACGACGAGGCCCCGCTGGTGTCGCAGCTCAGCCCGCAGGCGTTGGGGTACTCCCAGTCGATGTCGATGCCGTCGAAGACGTCGGCCCAGCGCGGGTCCTCGACCAGGCTGTAGCAGGAGTTGGCGAAGGCGGTCGGGTTGGCGGCCGCCTGGGCGAAGCCGCCGGACCAGGTCCAGCCGCCGAACGACCACAGGATCTTGATGTTCGGGTACTGCTTCTTCAGCTTGCGCAGCTGGTTGAAGCTGCCGCGCAGCGCGCCGGTGTCCCAGGTGTCGGCGACGCCGTCGACGCTCTGGTCCGCGGTGTAGGCCTTGTCGTAGTCGGCATAGGAGTCGCCGATGGCGCACTGGCCGTTGGTGACGTTGCCGAAGGCGTAGTTGATGTGGGTCAGCTTGCTCGCCGAGCCGGAGGTCACCAGGTTCTTGACGTGGTAGTTGCGTCCGTAGACGCCCCACTCGGCGAAGTAGCCGAGCCGGATCTTGTTCCCCGCGGGGCCGGTGGGGGTCGGGGTGGGGGTCGGGGTGGGCGTGGGCGTGGGTGTGGGCGTCGGGGTAGGTGTCGGGGTCGGGTCGACGCCGCCGCCGGTGCAGGAGCCGCCGTTGAGCTTGCAGCCGCTGGGGCTGCCGCTGCCCGCGCCGTTGAAGCCGAAGCTGACGCTGGCGCCCGGGGCCAGGGTGCCGTTCCAGCTCTTGTTCCTGGCGGTCCAGTGGGTGCCGGAGCTGGTGACGTCGGCGTCCCACGCCGAGGTCACCGAGGTTCCGGAGGGGTAGTCCCACTCGACGGTCCAGCTACTGATGCTGGTGGTGCCGCTGTTGGTGATGGTCCACTTGCCCTCGAACCCCGTTCCCCAGTCCTGGGTCTTGGTGTACGTGGCGGTGGTGCCCGCGGCGTGCGCCGGGGTGGCCAGACCGACCAGTGCCGCGACGGGCAGCAGCAGCGCGGTGAAACCCGCGACCGCCGAGGCCCGCAGGCGTCTGATGCGTGAGGTGCGTGGGGTGTCTCCAGTGCTCAAGGGGTGCTCCTCGAGTGGGGGGCCGACGGGGAAACCTTGCCGCCTGGCGGGCCGTTGACGCGATGTCATGCCCACCACAGTTCACTCGCAGAGCGTAGAAAGGTCTGGACCAGCCGGTCAATAGGTCTGGACCATCGGAAATGGAGTCGGTCAGACCCGTTCGTGCAGCGGGATCCCGCCCGCGTCGGTACCGGCACCGGTGCCCGGACCCTGGCCGTCCAGGAACTGCTCGGCCCAGATGATCTTCCCCTCGCCCGTGTAGCGGGTCCCCCAGCGCTGGGCGAACTGGGAGATCAGGAAGAGCCCCCGGCCGCCCTCGTCCAGGGTGCGGGGATGCCGCAGGTGCGGCGAGGTGCTGCTGGAGTCCGAGACCTCGCAGATCAGCGCCCGTTGCAGGATCAGCCGCAGCCGGATGGGACCGGAGGCGTGCCGGATCGCGTTGGTGACCAGCTCGCTCACCACGAGTTCGGTCGTGAACGCGAGACCGGGCAGCCCCCACTGGTCGAGCTGCCGGGTGGACATCTCACGGGCCCGGCCCACCACGGCCGGGTCGCTGGCCAGCTCCCAGGAGGCGACGCGGCCCGCGTCGAGACTGTGCGTCCTGGCCAGCAGCAGCGCCACGTCGTCCGTCGGCCGTGTCGGGGCGAGTTCGTCGACGACGCTGCGGCACAGGCCGTCCAGCGGGAGGTCGCCGCCCTCCAGCGCCGCGCGCAGCCGGTCGCGCCCGGTGTCCTGCAAGGTCATGGCGTTCGGATTGCCCGGGGAGGCGAGCAGGCCGTCGGTGTAGAGGGCCAGCACGCTGCCCTCCTCGAGCGTCAACTCCGCGGATTCGAAGGGCAGTCCGCCCAGACCCAGCGAGGGCCCGATCGGCACGTCCGGAAAGAGCACCGCGTCACGTCCCGGCGACAGCACCGCGGGCGGCAGATGCCCGGCACTGGCCATGGCGCACTGCCGGCTCACCGGGTCGTACGTCACGTACAGGCAGCTCGACCCGAGCACCCCGGCGTCCCCGCCCGCCGGCAGGGCGTCGCGCTGCTCCCTGGCCACCTGCACCACCAGGTCGTCCAGGTGCGCCATCAACTCCTCGGGCGGCAGGTCGAGATCGGCCAGCGTCCGCACCGCCGTGCGCAACTGCCCCATGGTGGCCGCCGCGTCGATACCGTGGCCGACCACCTCGCCGACCACCAGGGCGACCCGGGCGCCGGACAGCGGGACGACGTCGAACCAGTCCCCGCCCACCCCCGACAGCTCGTCGGCCGGACGGTAGTAGGTGGCCACGTCCACGGCGTCCTGCGGGGGGAAGACGTGCGGCAGCAGACTGCGCTGGAGCACCAGCGCGGCATCCCGCTCGCGCGTGTAGCGGCGGGCGTTGTCCACGCACACGGCGGCGCGCGCCATCACCTCCTCGGCCAGCCGCAGGTCCTCCGCGTCGAAGGGCTCGGCCCTGCGGACCCGGAAGAACAGGGTCACGCCGAGGGTGACCCCCCGGGCGCGGATCGGCACCACCATGGCGGTGTGCAGGCCGAGTTCGCCGAACCGCCGCGCCCGGCCCCCGGGCACGCCCGCGGACCACTCCAGCCCCAGCGGGTCGAGCCGGGGCGTGAACCACGACCGGCCGTCGGTCAGCGCCCGGATCGGCGGTGAGTCCGGCAGGTAGGCGGTGACCGCCCCGAAGCCGAAGGCCGGTTCCGGCTCGCCCTGCCGGGCCGCCCGCATGCCCGCGCGGCGCAGCGTCGTGGTGAGCGGGTCGTCGATCGGGCCGGGCTGCGGCTCGGCGCCCTTGATGACCGACTCCAGCAGCTCCACGGTCACGTAGTCGGCCAGGTCCGGCACCACCACGTCCGCCAGGTCCTGCGCGGTGTGCATGACGTCCAGCGTGCGGCCGATCTGCTCGCTCGCGCGGTCCAGCAGCGACAGCCGCTGGCGGGCCCGCCAGCGCTCGCTGATGTCGATCACGGAGTAGCAGACCCCGACCGGGACACCGCGCTCGTCCTCCAGGCGGACGAAGGACATCGAGTGCGCCTGCTCCCGGCGCGGGGCGGTACGAAAGCGGCCCACGTGCTCGTAGTCGATCACCGGCACGCCGGTCTCCAGGACCTGGCGCATCTGCGCCTCCAGCACCGTGGCGTTCAGACCGGGCTGGATCTCCGCGAGCCGCCGCCCGATCCGCTCCTGGGCGGGGCCGCCGCCGAACCGCTCCAGTGCCGCGTTCGACCACACGCAGCGCAGCTCGGTGTCGACCACCGCCAGCCCGATCGGCGTCTGGCCGACGATCCGCTCCAGCATCGTCGTGGTCAGCCCGGAGGCGTCCGAGCGCGCCGTGAGCGAGGAGTCCGCGGCCAGCACCAGCCAGCGGGCCCCGGAACCGGTGGCCTCCGCGGGCAGGGCCGCCACGCGTACACCGAGCGTCCGCACGGAGCCGTCCGCGTGCAGCAGCCGCAGCGCCCCGGTCCAGCCGCCCTCGGAACGGCAGCGCGAACGGATCTCCGGGAGCCGCGTCGTGTCCTGCGGGGCCAGCAGATCCTGCGCGGGCCGGCCCACGACCTCGTCGGCGGCGCGTCCGAGCAGCCGACACGCGGCCGGCGGCCAGGCCAGTACGAGGCCCCGGGCATCGAGCACCAGCGTGACGGCATCCGCCACGCCGGCGACCGCGTGTTCCTCGGGTGTCCCCATGGCCAGCCACTCCGTATCCGCCCGCAACGTTACGCTCCGTCCACCGTTCTTCCCACTCGGCGAGGACCGCCCATGGGATCACGGACATCGGGAAGGACGGGAAGGACGATGAGGAGCAGGCCCGCGGCGAAGGCGCCGGAGTCGGGTCCGTCGCGTCCCTGGTGATCGGCTGCCGCGGCCCCCGCGACTCAGGTTACTCGCGGGCCCCCGTCGCCGCCCGCCGCGTGCGGACCGCCGTTCGAACGGCGGCCGCGGCGGGGCGCGGGCGGACATGCGAACGGCGGCCCGGAGGCCGCCGTAGGACCGCGGTGTCCACGATCGGGCCGGCGCCGGGTCCCCGGCGCCGGCCCGCCGGGTTCAGCGGTTGATGCAGACGTTGCCCAGGGTCGGGTTGACCAGGGACAGGATGAGGTTGACGGAGTTGCCGCACACGTTGACCGGGATGTTCACCGGCACCTGGATGACGTTGCCGCTGATGACACCGGGGGAGCCGATGGCCTTGCCCTGGGCGTGGGAGCCGCCGTGCCCGTGGCCGTCGAGAGCGAGGGCGCCACCGGCGCTGCCGACGACGGCGGCACTCGCAGCGGCGGTGAGAGCGGCGGCCTTGGCGATACGGTTCACGAGCGTGGTTCCAATCAGTGATCACGGATGGGAACTGTCCAACGAGGCGCGCACGGGTGCCGATACGTCGCCGGGACGGTCGTCACCCGTTCGGCCCCTCCCGGCGTGCGGCCCGGTGTCCTGCGTGGCAGACGGGCGCCGGCGCGTCCCGGACGGCCGCGGCCTTGTGCCCGGGGGCGCCCCGTTGCCAGGGTGGCCGCATGTCCGACGACACCGGCACGGACGGTTGCCCGCCCCCTCCTGCCGAGGTGCTGGACGCGGCCTACGGCGCCTTCAGCGCCGCGGTCGCGACGATGGACAACCAGCTGTCGTGGCTGCCGACCGGCTGTGCCGGATGGTCGGTGCGCGACCTGCTCCTCCACTGCCTCGAGGACGCGCAGCGCGGTCCGGTCGCCCTGCACACACCTGCCGGGCGCCCGCCGGACCGGGATGCCGTCACCTCTTGGCAGGGCCTTCGGCGGGACGGCGCGGTGGACGCGATCGGCACCCGGGGATTCGTCAGGGTCTCCGCCGGCCTGTTCCTCCGCGTCGACCAGCTGCGCGACCTGTATCCGGGGACCGCGGCGGCGGTGACGCACGCCGCCCGGCGCGCGAGCGCCCGTGCACCCGTCGCGCCCCAGGGCCACGTGCTCAGCGCCGGCGATGTGATGCGCAGGCCGGCCGTGGAGGCGACGATCCATCACCTCGACCTCGTGGTGGGCCTGACCGGCACTCCGGGTCCTTCGGCGGCGGGCCACGGTGAGGTGCGCCGCACGCTCGACGGCCTCCTCGGCCGCCGGGTGCCGGCGGACTGGGACGACACGCGGTACGCACGCGCCGCCACCGGGCGGGCGCCCCTGAGCGACACCGACCGGGACCGGCTCGGCCCGATGGCCGCCCGTTTCCCGCTGCTCGCCCAGCCGCCCCGCACCCGGCGGATCGCGAAACTTCGCGGCTAGGCTGCACAAGTGTCCCTTGAGAGGGGGTGTGGCCCGTGTCAGGACGTCGTCTGCGGACCCTGCGCGCGCTGAGGAACTCGGCGAAGGAGCGGGCGAGGGCGAGGGCGGCCAAGCACGCCCGTCCCACGCCGCAGCCCGCGCCGCCCTCCGGCGCGGAGCACGTGTCCCTGGAGCCCGAGTCGCCCGACGCCGGCGGGGTGGCGGTCAGCAGCGTCATGGACGCCGGCCTCTACCGCGGCGGCCGCCGCATCGCGACCCCGTCCTCCCTCGCCGAGGCGTACGCGCAACTGCGCGCCGAACCGGGCGCGATGGCGTGGATCGGGCTGTTCCGGCCGACCGAGGCCGAGCTGGTCTCGCTGGCCAAGGAGTTCGACCTGCACCCGCTCGCGCTGGAGGACGCCATCCAGGCCCACCAGCGCCCCAAGCTGGAGCGGTACGGGGACACCCTGTTCGTCGTGCTGCGCGCGGCGCGCTATCTGGACCTCCCCGAGGAGGTCGACTTCGCGGAGCTGCACATCTTCGTCGGCCCCGGCTTCGTACTGACCGTGCGGCACGGCTCGGCGCCCGACCTGTCCGCGGTGCGCCGCCGCATGGAGAGCAACCCCGAGCTGCTCACGCTCGGCCCCGAGGCCGTGCTCTACGCGATACTCGACACGGTCGTCGACGGTTACGCGCCGGTCGTGGCGGGTGTCGAGAAGGACATGGAGGAGAGCGAGATCCAGGTCTTCGGCGGGGACCCGCAGGTCTCCCGCCGGATCTACGAGCTCTCCCAGGAGGTGCTGGAGTTCCAGCGCGCCACCCGGCCGCTCACCCCGATGCTGGAGGGGCTCCAGGCGGGCTTCGAGAAGTACGGCACCGGCGAGGAGCTCCAGCGCTACCTGCGCGACGTCGCCGACCACGTCACCCACACCATCGAGCGCGTCGACGGCTTCCGCCAGGCGCTCGGCGACCTGCTGACGCTCAACGCCACGCTCGTCGCCCAGCAGCAGAACGCCGAGATGCGGGCGCTGGCGGAAGCGGGCTTCGCGCAGAACGAGGAGATCAAGAGGATCTCCTCATGGGCCGCCATCCTGTTCGCGCCCACGCTCGTCGGCACGATCTACGGCATGAACTTCGACCACATGCCCGAGCTGCACTGGCTGCTCGGCTACCCCTTCGCGATCGTGCTGATGGGCGTGGTCTGCGTCAGCCTCTACCTGGTGTTCAAGCGGCGCGACTGGCTCTGACGGGCCGTGGCCGACCGGCCGGCGGCCGGGTCCGCGGTCAGATCCGCGGGTGCGCCGAGATGTGGGTGACCTCCTCGATCTCGTGCGCCGCCTTCCCCAGCAGCTGCCGGGCCAGATCGTTCAGCGCCCGCGCGGCGGCGAGTTCCTCGCCGACCCGGTCCTGGGAGGGGTCGGCGGGATGGCGGTTGGCGTGGCCGTGCGACCTGACCTCCGTGCCGTCCGGGAGGCGGAGCAGCGCCGCGGCCTTGGTCCTGGCCCCTTCCTCATGGAAGTCCATCTCGATGTGCCATCCGACGAGGGTCTGCATGACGTGCACCTCCTGCGGTCCCCGGTGTCCCTTCCAGGGTGCGCCCTCTCGCGGAACTGCTCCACCAGGGTGACGATGGACGCAAGGAAGAGGCGACTTACGCCATGGAGGAGGCGCCGTCATGACCACGGCCCTGGACATCATGCATCCCGGCGCCATGTGCATCGGTGAGCGCGAGAACCTGGCCGACGCGGCCCGGATCATGAGCGAGCAGGGGGTCGGTGCCCTGCCGATCTGCGGGGACGACGACGTCCTGGTCGGCATCGTCACCGACCGGGACATCGTGCTGAAGTGCGTCGCGGAGGGGCGCGACCCGTCCGAGGTGACCTGCGGCGAACTCGCCCAGGGACGGCCGGAGATCATCGAGGGCGACGAGGAGGTGGACCGGATCCTCGAAGTGATGGAGGAGGCCAGGGTCCGCCGGCTCCCGGTCATCGACCACCCCGCGCACCGGCTGATCGGCATGATCAGCGAGGCGGACATCGCCCGCCACCTGGAGAAGGAGCGCGTCGCCGAGTTCGTCACGGCGATCTGCGCCGACTAGACCGCGGGACCGGGGGCGCTCTCCGGCGGGCCCTGCGGGTCGGTGCGCAGGCGCGCCAGCGCCGCGTCGAGGTCCGCGACCGGCCGGAAGGCGCTCATGAGCCCGGTGGCGCGCAGGATGCGCAACGTCATGGGGCGGGCGCAGACGAGCTGGACGGCCCCGCCGTGGGAGAGGACGCGCCGGCGGGCCCGGCACAGCACCGAGATCCCCGAGCAGTCGATGAAGCGGACCCGGCCGAGGTCGATCACCAGGGACGGGCCGGGAGCCTGGGTGAGCTCGTCGAGGACCGGGGTGATCGCCACCGCCGCCTCGACGTCGATCTCCCCGCTGAGTTCCACCACGAGGCACCCGTTGCGTTCGTAGGTGCGCAGGTACCGGTCCACCGGAGCATGAGATCACCGGGCCGATGAACTGATCGGCATGTCAAGGATCACTTCACTCGATCGGGTGAAATGCAAGAAAACCCGTGAAATACCCGCTCGTTCGGGGAAACCGCGGGGCGGTCACATCGCGTGGAGGATGCCGTTCAGCCGGTCCCGTGTGGCCTGCGGCGAGAGGCTGTCCGAGCACAGCTTCTCCATCACGACGTGGTACTGGTCCACTTCGTCCCGCTTGTCGATGTACATGGCACCGGTCAATTGCTCGACATAGACGACATCGGAGACATCCGATTCCGGGAAAGTCAGCTGCGTGAAGGTGCCGCTCGCGCCCGCCGAATAGCCGGTGAACTCCAGCGGCAGCAGCTGCACCGTGACATTCGGCTGGTGGGACACCTCCACGAGATGCCGCAACTGGGCGCGCATGACCTCGGCGCCCCCGAAACTGCGCCGCACCACCGCCTCGTCCATCACCGCGACGATTGCCGGGGCGTTCTCACTGGTGAGCAGCTTCTGCCGCTTGTGCCGCAGGTCCAGCCGGCGCTCGATCTCCTCGGCCGGCGCCCCCGGACGGCCCAGCTCGATGACGGCGCGGCTGTACTCGTCGGCCTGGAGCAGGCCGTGCACGAACTGGCTCTCGAAGCTGCGGATGCGTGCGGCCGACTCCTCCAGGCCCACGTACGTCTGGAACCAGGAGGGCAGGACGTCGCCGAAGCCGTGCCACCAGCCGGCGATGTTGGCCTCGCGGACCAGCCCGAGCAGCGTGGAGCGCTCGGCGTCGTCGGAGATCCCGTAGAGCGTGAGCAGATCGGCCACGTCGCGCTCCTTGAAGCTCACGCGCCCGAGCTCCATCCGGCTGATCTTCGACTCGGACGCACGGATGGACCAGCCGGCGGCCTCACGGGTGATGCCCTTGGATTCGCGCAGCCTGCGCAGCTGCGAGCCCAGGAGGATGCGGCGCACCATGGATCCGCTTCCCGACTGAACTGTGGTCATCTCCGCCTACCTTCTCCCCGTGGCATCCAGCAGTGTGCCACCTTTGCACTGCGTTGAGTACGCGATCGGTCACTCTCGATCGTCACTTCCGCCCCACCTGTATCGCAGCATGCAAATGCACGTGCATCCGCCCCTTGCATCGTCCAGCGGCCGTACGGGACGATGACGTACGTGCCGATACCGGGTGGTGCGCATGTGGACCGATAGCTCGACGGGACTGCAGCCGTTATGGAATGGGCTGGCCCCCGAGCGGCTTTCGTCGTCGAGCGCCACCTCATGCCCGCTTCCGCCGCGCTATGAGGCGGTCGGTGACGCGCGCCGGTTCACCCGGTCCACCCTGCGCTCATGGAATCTGGACGCACTTCAGGACGGCGTGGAACTCGTCGCCTCGGAACTGGTCACCAACGCCCTGCGCTACGCGCTGCCCGAGGAGCCCACGGAGGGGTGCGTCCGGCTCAGCCTGGTGCGGTGGTCAACGCGCGTAGTCTGCGCGGTCCGCGATCCCAGCAGTCACGGGCCCGTCACCAAGGCGCCGGACTTCGTCGCGGAGTCCGGCCGGGGGCTCCACCTGGTGGAGTCCTTCAGCGAGACCTGGGGCTGGCACCCGCTGAGCGGGGCCGGCAAGGTCGTCTGGGCGCTGTTCGCACTGCCGGAGCCGGAGGATGCCGACGCGGCGTCACTTTAAGTGACGTCTGCGGTCAGTTCGCCACAAAGTGATCGAACTCCCCGTTCTTCATCCCGAGAATGAGGGATTCGATCTCTTCCTTCGTGTATATCAGCGCCGGTCCGTCCGGAAAACGTGAATTGCGGACGGCCACGCCACCGCCCGGCAGCGCCGCCAGTTCCACGCACTGTCCGTTGGCATTGCTGTGCCGGCTCTTCTGCCACACCACTCCGGAGAGATCGGACGCGGCCATGCCGTTGTACGTGTGGCGCATGCTTCTCTCCAGATTAAGTACCGTGCAGGACAGGGGAGATGATAGCCAGAGATCGAAGTCACGTGCATCTGCACGTGCAAGTGCACGTGCAGTCACTCAGGGTGAATGCACCAGCCAACGAAGACCGCAACGACCCGCCGCGCGGAACTGTCCCCACCGTATGCGACGGCCCCGGACGGGAATCGGATTCCCGGCCGGGGCCGCGTTATGCAAAATGCCGCCGCGACGGCGCCGGATCACTCCTGACCGGCGGGGATCCTGCCGAGCCGGCCCGCCTGGAAGTCCTCGAAGGCCTGGGCGAGTTCGGCGTGGGTGTTCATCACGAACGGGCCGTACTGCATCATCGGCTCGCGGATCGGCAGGCCGCCGAGAAGCACGACCTCGAAGTTGGGGCTGCGCGATTCCTGGGTCTCGTCGGCGGCGATGGTGAGCGAGTCACCGCGTCCGAAGACCACGGCCTGCCCCATTCGGAACGGCCGGTTCTCCGGGCCCGCGGTGCCACGGCCGGCCAGGCCGTACGCCAGGGCGTTGAAGTCCGCGCGCCAGGGCAGCGTCACCCGGGCACCGGGGTTCACCGACACGTGCAGCATGGTGATCGGGGTGTGCGTGGCGCCCGGGCCCTGGTGGCCGTCGATGTCGCCCGCGATGATCCGGATGAGGGCGCCGCCGTCCTCGGAGGCCAGCATCTTGACGTTGCCGCCGCGGATGTCCTGGTACTTCGGCGCGATCATCTTGTCCTTGGCCGGCAGGTTCACCCACAGCTGCAGACCGTGGAAGAGACCGCCGCTCATGACCAGCGACTCCGGCGGGGTCTCGATGTGCAGCAGGCCGCTGCCCGCCGTCATCCACTGGGTGTCACCGTCGCTGATGGTGCCGCCGCCGCCGTGCGAGTCCTGGTGGATGAAGGCGCCGTCCATGATGTACGTGACGGTCTCGAAGCCGCGGTGCGGGTGCCAGGGGGTGCCCTTGGGCTCGCCCGGCGCGTACTCCACCTCGCCCATCTGGTCCATCATGATGAACGGGTCGAGGTTCTTGTAGTCGATCCCGGCGAAGGCCCGGCGCACCGGGAAGCCCTCGCCCTCGAAGCCGCTCGGGGCGGTCGTCACCTGCAGCGCGCGACGCGCGTTCGCGCCCGCCGGAGCGGTGACACGCGGCAGGGTCAACGGGTTCTCGACGGTCACTGCGGGCATGGTCCGGATCCTCCTCGGTTAGTTCAACGTTCAACATAGTTGAACCCGCAACATCCCGCAAGCATTCCCAGGGTGTTTGTCCGGTTACCGCCCCCCACGAGGGCGGCGGCCAGGTGTCACAGGTGTCGCAGGTGTCAGCCGTACATCCGGCGCATCGTGAACTCCACCATCTGCTCCACGGCCTTGGCGTCGAACACCATCCGGTGCTCGCCCTCCATGTCCAGCACGAAGCCGTAGCCGGTCGGCAGCAGGTCCAGCACCTCGGCACCGGTGATGACGAAGTACTTGGACTCCTTGCCCGCGTACCGGCGCAGCTGCTTGAGCGAGGAGAACATCGGGATCACCGGCTGCTGCGTGTCGTGCAGCGCCAGGAAGCCCGGGTTGTCACCGCGCGGGCAGTACACCTTGGAGGTGGCGAAGACCGCCTGGAAGTCCTCGGCCGACATCGAGCCGGTCGTGAACGCGCGCACCGCGTCCGCGAGCGACGGCGGCGACGGTTCGGGGTACCCCCCGCCCATCGGCGCACCACCCATGGGCGCCCCGCCCATCGGGGGCGCGGCACCCGCCATCGCGTTCTGGTCGTAGCCGTACACGGGGGCAAGCGTATCGGGCCGCTAGCCCGCTGTGGGCGCTGTGGGCGCCTCGTACAGCTCGAACCAGATCGACTTCCCGTCACCCAGCGGATCCACGCCCCAGGCGTCCGCCAGGCCCTGGACGAGCAGCAACCCGCGCCCGGACGAGGCCGTCTCCCCGGGCGTGCGCAGGTGCGGCATCTCGTCGCAGCGGTCCCGCACGTCCACCCGCAGCCGCCGCCGGCCGCCCGGCATCCCCCGCAGCTGGGCGGAGAGGGCGGCGTCCTCGTCCGTGTGCAGCAGCACGTTGGAGGTCAGTTCCGAGACCAGCAGCACCGCCGCGTCGACCTGCTCGGCACACGTCCAGTCGTGCAGGAGCGCGCGGACCTCCTCGCGGGCCGCCGCGACCTCCCGGGGGTCGGTCTGGGAGACGGTGAGCACACTGCGGCGCAGCGGCACCTCGCAGACCGGCGCACCGGCGGTGCGGCGCAGGAGCAGCAGCGCGATGTCGTCCTGGCGGCGGTCGGCGAGCGGGCCGGTCGTGTGGTGGGAGGCGGGCCCGTGGACCGCGCCGACCATCGCGTCGGCCAGCGCCTCCAGATCGTCGGCGGGGCCGGACTCCAGCACGGGGCGCAGCCGCTCCCAGCCGCTGTCCAGGTCGTGGCCGCCGGTCTCGATCAGCCCGTCGGTGCAGATCAGCACGGTCTCGCCGGGCTCCAGGGTGAAGCGGGTGGTCGGGTAGTCCGAGTCCGGGGCGATGCCCAGTGGCAGACCGCCGGCCGTCCGGCGCGTCAGCACGGTGCCGTCCCGCAGCCGGACCGCCGGGTCCAGGTGCCCGGCCCGCACCACGTCCAGCGTGCCGCGCACCGGGTCGACCTCCATGTACACGCACGTCGCGAAGCGGTCGTCCTCGGTGCGCGAGCAGCCGGTCAGCCCGGCCAGGAAACGCGAGGTGCGCGACACCACCGCGTCGGGACCGTGCCCCTCCGCCGCGTACGCCCGCAGCGCGATCCGCAGCTGGCCCATCAGCCCGGCCGCCCGGACGTCGTGGCCCTGCACGTCGCCGATGACCAGCGCGGTGCGCCCGGAGGGCAGGTCGATCACGTCGTACCAGTCGCCGCCGACCTGCAGTCCGCCGCCGGTGGGCACATAGCGCGTGGTCACGGTCATGCCGTCGATGTGCGGACGGCGCGTGGGCAGCATCGTGTGCCGCAGGCCGTCGGAGAGCTCGCGCTCCGACTCGTGCACCTGCGCCCGCGACAGCGCCTGGGCGAGCATCCGCGCGACGGTGGTCAGCACCGAGCGCTCGTCGGGGGTGAAGGCGACGGGCTCGCGGAAGGCGGCCATCCACGCGCCGATCGACCGCCCGGCGACGACCAGCGGCAGATAGGCCCAGGAGCGCCGGCCGAAGCCCCGCACCAGCGGCCAGGTCGCCGGGAAGTCCGCCGCGTACGCCTCGGGGCTCGGCAGGTAGACCGCCTGGCCGGTGCGGGCGGCCACCGCCGCCGGGTAGTCGGTGGTCAGCGGCATCTCCACGAAGGGCGTCTCGGTGCCGGGCTGCTGCCCGTGGTGCCCGATGACCGACAGATGGTCGCCCCGTACGCAGAAGACCGCCAGCCCGTCCGGCGAGAAGCCGGGCATCGACAGGTGGGCGGCGACCCGCAGCACCTCCTGCGTGCTGTCGGCCTCGGCCAGCGCGCGGCCCGCGTCCAGGAGGAAGGCCTCGCGGGCCCGCCGCCGGTCGGCGGGCTCCCGCACGGCGGTGCTCACCCCGCCCGGGGGCGCCCCGGGTACCGCGGGCACCTCGTGCAGGGTGCCGACCATCTCCGCCGGCAGCCCGCCGGCGGAGTGCACGCCGCGGGTCCGCAGCGCGACCGTGCGCACCACGCTCCCGTCCGGGCCGACCACCCGCAGCAGGGACTCGGACGGCGTGCCCTCGGCCGTCGCCAGGGCCACCGCCGCCGACATGTCCACGTAGTCGCAGGCGTCGTAGCAGGCGCGGACCGTCCCCGAGCGCACCTTCTGCGGCCGGGGTGCCAGCCCGATCAGTCCCGCGCCGACCGCGTCGAGCTCCACCAGGTCGCTGGTGAGGTCCCAGCGCCATACGCCGATGCCGAGCGCGGACAGCACGTCCTCGATGCACATAGGCAGCATTGTCATATTTTAAGTTTGTTTGCACCCTTGATACGAATGGGGTCGCGGGTGCACGGGCCCGTAGACTGGGTGCGCCTCATCCCCGCACTCAGACGACTTGGACGAACGATGCATCGGTACCGGTCCCACACCTGCGGTGAGCTGCGAGCCACCGACGTAGACGCGGAAGTGCGCCTCAGTGGATGGCTGCACAATCGCCGGGATCTGGGCGGCATCCTCTTCGTCGATCTCCGTGACCACTACGGCGTGGTCCAGCTCGTCGCCCGACCGGGCTCGCCCGCGTACGAGGCCCTGAGCCACCAGTCGAAGGAGTCCGTGCTCCGCGTCGACGGCCGCGTGCTCGCCCGTACCGCGGAGAACGTCAACCCCGATCTGCCCACCGGCGAGGTCGAGGTCGAGGTCACCGAGCTGGAGGTGCTCGGCGCCGCCGACCAGCTGCCGTTCCCGGTCTTCCCCGAGGACAACGCCAACGAGGAGATGCGGCTCACCAACCGCTTCCTCGACCTGCGCCGCGCCCGCATGCACCGCAACATCATGCTGCGCACCCAGGTCATCAGCTTCCTGCGCCGCGAGATGACCGCGCTCGGCTTCAACGAGCTGGCCACCCCGATCCTGTCGGCGACCTCCCCCGAGGGCGCGCGCGACTTCCTGGTGCCCTCCCGCGTGCACGCCGGCAAGTTCTACGCGCTCCCGCAGGCCCCGCAGCAGTTCAAGCAGCTGCTGATGATCGCGGGCTTCGACCGCTACTTCCAGATCGCGCCCTGCTTCCGCGACGAGGACAGCCGCGCCGACCGCTCGCCCGGCGAGTTCTACCAGCTCGACGTCGAGATGAGCTTCGTCGAGCAGGAGGACGTCTTCGGCGTCATCGAGAAGGTCATGACCGACCTCTTCGAGGAGTTCGGCGGCGGCCGCCACGTCACCTCGCCGTTCCCGCGGATCCCGTTCCGCGAGTCGATGGTGAAGTACGGCAACGACAAGCCCGACCTGCGCGCCAAGCTCGAACTGGTCGACGTCTCCGACCTGTTCGCCGACTCCGGCTTCAAGGCCTTCGCCGGCAAGCACGTCCGCGCCCTCCCGGTGCCGGACACCGCCGACCAGCCGCGCAAGTTCTTCGACGGCCTCGGCGACTACGCCGTCGAGCAGGGCGCCAAGGGCCTGGCCTGGGTGCGGGTCGGCGACGACCTCTCCCTCACCGGCCCGATCGCCAAGTTCCTCACCGAGGACGACGTCAAGGCACTGCTCGCCGCCGTCGACGCCAAGCCGGGCCACGCGGTCTTCTTCGGCGCCGGCGAGTTCGACGAGGTCTCCAAGATCATGAGCGCGGTCCGCGTCGAGGCCGCCAAGCGGGCCGGGCAGTTCGAGGAGGACGTGTTCCGCTTCTGCTGGATCGTCGACTTCCCGATGTTCGAGAAGAACGAGGACACCGGCCAGATCGAGTTCTCCCACAACCCGTTCTCCATGCCGCAGGGCGGCCTGGAGGCGCTGCAGACCAAGGACCCGCTGGACATCCTTGCGTGGCAGTACGACATCGTCTGCAACGGCGTCGAGCTCTCCTCCGGCGCCATCCGGAACCACGAACCGGACGTCATGTACAAGGCGTTCGAGATCGCCGGCTACACCCGTGAGACCGTCGAGCACGAGTTCGGCGGCATGCTCCGCGCCTTCCACTTCGGCGCCCCGCCGCACGGCGGCATCGCCCCGGGCGTCGACCGCATGGTCATGCTGCTCGCGGACGAGCCCAACATCCGCGAGACCATCGCCTTCCCGCTCAACCAGAACGCCCAGGACCTGCTGATGGGCGCCCCGAGCGAGGTCGACGAGGCCCGGCTGCGCGAGCTGCACCTCGCGCTGCGGCTACCCCCCGTGAAGCCCGAGAAGAAGGCCTGACGGCCCGCCGCACGCATCGACGCCGAGGGGCCCGGAACCTGTTGGTTCCGGGCCCCTCGGCGTTTCGGGCGTCCGACGGCCCGCACCGCACCGGTCAGCCGACGACCTCGACCGCGCAGCGGATCCCGGCGGCCCGGGCCATCCGTCCGTCGGTGGTGAGCAGCGGGCAGCCGTACACCTCCGCGGCGGCCACGTACGCCGCGTCGTACGCGGTGAGGTCGCCCCGGAGTTCCCACACACGGGGCAGCAGAACCCGGGTCAACGGGACAACGGGGTCGAGCTCGCGGAGTGCCTCCACCGCGTCCGCGGCATGGTCGGCCGTGATCTTGCCGCCGAGCAGATTGCCGCGGATCACGGACATGACCTCGATCGTCCAGTGCTGCGGCGCGATCCAGCGGTCGTCCGCCGCCAGGGCGCTCCGGCAACGCCCACCGGTCGCGCCGTCGTCCAGGAGGGAGAAGGCGAAGACGGACGCATCGACGACGATCACTCGTCGCCGCCCGGCACTCCGAGCTCCGCGTCCCGTTCCGCCCGCGCCGTACGCAACGCGTCCGTGACGTCGCTTCCGGAAAGCCGCGTGCCGTACGTGGACCTCGAGAACCGCTCGAGGACGGCCAGGTTGTCCCTGCGCCGCACCTCGTCGCGGACGAGGTCGAGCAGGTACGCCTGAAGCGACTGCCCTCGTTCCTCCGCTATGGCCGCAAGTCGGTCACGCAGGTCCTCGGGCACATCGCGGATCTGAAGAGCAACCATGGGGAGAGTGTCGCACGGGTGCATGCATGTGTGCATGCACGCCCCATGGGACGACGGCCCCGAGGGGTCAGGTGTCCATGGCGATGAGGGCGACGACCGGGCGGGCGCGGTCGGAGTCGTCGACGGCGACGCCGCGGACGTAGGCGCCGTGGTCGGCGCCACCGGCGACCTGGTCGCCGGCGTAGCTGGCGTGGCGCAGGCCCTCGGCGTCCTGGCGGCAGGGGTCGGCCTCGGGCACTCCGGTGCGCAGGACGTCCACGTTGCCGCTGAGCTTCGGCAGGCCGGAGCCGGCGAGGAAGTGCTGGAGGCCGGCCGCCGTGGTGCGGAAGCGCATCTCCAGGTCGTACTCCCCGGACAGGCCGCCGGAGTGCGCCAGGTAGTGCAGGTCCTTCGCGTCGTCCGGCAGCTTCAGCCGGAAACGCTGGGAGACCGTGTGGAGGGTGACGTTGCTGCCGCGGCAGGCGCCGCCCGCGTCCGGGGCGGCGCCCGTGCGGGCGTCGTGCCCGCCCGTCAGCGAGACGGTGACGATGACGGCCGCGACCAGCAGCGCCAGTGTCAGGCCGACCGACAGCAGGAGCAGGAACGGGGACTTGGGGGTCTTGCCCGGGGCGGGCGCCGGCGCGCTCATCAGGCGGCTTCCGGCTGGCCGCCGAAGCGCTCGCGGTAGGCGTCGAGGTCCTCGTCGGTGATCTTGGCGAAGAGCACCGGCGGGACGGTGAAGGCGGTGCCCGCCGGGACCGCGGACAGTGCGCGGGCCTCGTCGGCGGTGACCCAGACCGCGGTGTCGTCCGCCAGCGCGAACGCGCCGCGCATGGCGGCGGCGGAGGCCGGGATGAAGGGCTCGGAGACCACCGCGTACAGGTGGATGAGGTTCATGGCGGTGCGCAGGGTGAGGGCGGCGCCGTCCGGATCTGTCTTGATCTCCAGCCAGGGCGCCTTCTCCTCCAGGTAGGAGTTGCCGGCGCTCCACAGGGCGCGCAGCGCCTGCGCGGCCTTGCGGAACTGGAGGTCCTCCATGTGCCGCTCGTACTCGGCGAGGAGTTCGGCGATCTGCGCGCCGAGGCGCTGCTCGGCCTCGCCCGCCGCGGAGCCCGCGGGCACCTCGTCGCCGAAGCGCTTGCGGGAGAAGGACAGCACGCGGTTGACGAAATTGCCGAGGGTGTCGGCGAGGTCCTTGTTGACGGAGGCGGCGAAGTGCTCCCAGGTGAAGGACGTGTCGTCGGACTCCGGCGCGTTGGCGATGAGGAAGTACCGCCAGTAGTCGGCGGGCAGGATCTCCAGGGCGGCGTCGGTGAAGATGCCGCGGCGCTGCGAGGTGGAGAACTTGCCGCCGTAGTAGGTCAGCCAGTTGAAGGCCTTGACGTAGTCGACCTTCTTCCACTTGTCGCGGGTGCCCAGCAGCGTCGCCGGGAACATCACGGTGTGGAAGGGGACGTTGTCCTTGGCCATGAACTCGGTGTAGCGGACGTCGGTGTCGACGTCGTACCACCAGGAGCGCCAGTCGCGGGTCCCGTCCTCGCCGGCGGCGTCCGACCACTCCTTGGTGGCGCCGATGTACTCGATCGGCGCGTCGAACCAGACGTAGAAGACCTTGCCCTCGGCCGCCAGGTCCGGCCAGGTGTCGGCCGGCACCGGCACGCCCCAGTCCAGGTCGCGGGTGATCGCGCGGTCCTGGAGGCCCTCGGTCAGCCACTTGCGGGCGATGGAGGAGGCGAGCGTCGGCCAGTCCTTGCCGTGCTCGTCGACCCAGGCCTCGACCTCGTGGGAGAGCTCGGACTGGAGCAGGAACAGGTGCTTGGTCTCGCGGACCTCCAGCCGGCTGCTGCCGCTGATCGCGGAGCGCGGCTCGATGAGGTCGGTCGGGTCCAGGACGCGGGTGCAGTTCTCGCACTGGTCGCCGCGCGCCTTGTCGTAGCCGCAGTGCGGGCAGGTGCCGACGATGTAGCGGTCGGGCAGGAAGCGCTCGTCGTCCAGGGAGTAGACCTGGCGGATGGCGCGCTCCTCGATGAAGCCGTTCTCCTTGAGCTCCCGGGCGATGGCCTGGGTGATCTCCCGGTTCTGCTGCGAGGAGCTGCGGCCGAAGTAGTCGAAGGAGAGCGCGAAGCCGTCGTAGACCGCCTTCTGCGCGTCGTGCTGCTGGGCGCAGAACTCGGCGACCGGCAGCCCCGCCTCCTGCGCGGCGAGCTCGGCCGGGGTGCCGTGCTCGTCGGTGGCGCAGATGTAGAGGACCTCGTGGCCGCGCTGGCGCAGATAACGGGAGTAGACGTCGGCCGGGAGCATGGACCCCACCATGTTGCCCAGGTGCTTGATCCCGTTGATGTACGGAAGGGCGCTGGTGATGAGGTGTCGAGCCATTGCCGGCTGCTCCCAAGTCGCTACTGTGGGTGAGGATTTCCTCTACGGACCGTCAATAGCGTATCCGACCGCGTGGCGCCACCCGTTCGCCGTGCCCGGCATGCGGACATCGCGGGGCCGTGATCCGGTGGGCGGGTGGACGCGCCCCTCCTGCCGGCCGCCGCGCGACGGACGGGCGCGTGGTGCGCCGTCGTGCTGCTCCTCGCCGGAGTGGGCGCGCTGGTGGTCTGGCTCGTCGTCACCTTCGCGGCGGTCGTGACGCCGGTCCTGCTGGCCCTGCTGGGCAGCGCCCTGCTGGGTCCGCTGTACCGGTGGCTGCGGGCGGCGCGGGTGCAGCGGTCGCTGGCCGCGGCGCTGACGTGCGCGGCCCTGCTGGTGTTCGGCGCGGGCGCGGCGTTCATCGTGGTGCAGAGCCTCATGCACTCCGGGGACCAGATCGTGGCCGCGCTGAAGGACGTCGCGCACAAGGTGATGCCGGAGCTGGGCCTGTCGGGGCCCACCCTGGACGACACCGTGGACAGCCTGAAGTCCTTCGTCACCAAGTACGGCGCCAAGGCGGCCTCCGGGGTGGTGTCGGGCATCAGCATCGTGGGCCAGATCATCGCGACCGCGGTGCTGGCGCTGCTGCTGACCTTCTTCTTCCTGCGCGACGGCGGCCGCTTCCCGGTCCTGCTGCGCGAGCTGGCCCCGCACGGCATCGGCCCGCTGCTGGAGCGGATCGCCCATCGCACGTTCGCCGCGGTGCAGGGCTTCATGCGGGGGACGACGCTGATCGCGCTGATCGACGCCGTGTGCATCACCGTCGGGCTGCTGATCCTGCGGGTTCCCGGGGCGGTGGGACTGGGCGCGCTCGTCTTCGTCGGGGCGTACATTCCGTATCTGGGGGCGTTCATCTCCGGCGCGGTGGCGGTCCTGGTGGCGCTGGCGGACCGGGGGTGGCTGGTGGCGCTGTGGGCGCTGGGCGTCGTGCTGGCCGTGCAGGTGCTGGAGGGGCACGTGCTGCAGCCGACGATCCAGAGCCGCACCGTCCACATGCACCCGGCCGTGGTGCTGCTCGCGATCACCGCGGGGGCGAGCCTGGCCGGCATCCTCGGGATGCTGCTGGCGGTGCCGATCGCGGCCGCGGCCTTTGGAGCCGTGGACGAACTGAGGCGCCGCGACGGGGGTGTTCCTCCAGAAGTCGAAGGGCCCGCGTCACATCCGGCCGGATAGGGGTTGTTTTTATTACCGACGGGTAGCATCATTACCGACTGGTAAGTGATAAAGCTGCGAGGACTGCGAGCATCCCGCCGTCCGACCGATCCCCGACGGAGCCGTCGCCATGGGCCACTACAAGTCAAACCTTCGCGACATCGAGTTCAACCTCTTCGAGGTCCTCGGGCGCGACACGATCTACGGCACCGGCCCGTTCGCCGAGATGGACGTCGAGACCGCCAGGGACATCCTCGGTGAGATCACGCGCCTCGCGGAGAACGAGCTGGCCGACTCCTTCGCCGACGCCGACCGCACCCCGCCGGTCTTCGACCCCAAGACGAACACGGCGCCGGTCCCGGACACCTTCAAGAAGAGCTACAAGGCCTTCATGGCCGCCGAGTACTGGCGGCTGGGCCTGCCCGAGGAGATCGGCGGCACCACCGCCCCGCCGTCCCTGATCTGGTCGTACGCGGAACTGGTCCTCGGCGCGAACCCGGCCCTGTGGATGTACTCCTCCGGCCCGGCCTTCGCCCGCATCCTCTTCGAGGAGGGCAACGAGGTCCAGAAGAAGATCGCCGCGATCGCCGTCGAGAAGACCTGGGGCTCCACCATGGTCCTCACCGAGCCGGACGCCGGCTCGGACGTCGGCGCCGGCCGCGCCAAGGCCGTCCCCCAGGAGGACGGCACCTGGCACATCGAGGGCGTCAAGCGCTTCATCACTTCCGGTGAGCACGACATGGAGGAGAACATCCTCCACTACGTCCTCGCCCGCCCCGAGGGCGCCGGCGCCGGCACCAAGGGCCTGTCCCTCTTCCTCGTCCCGAAGTACCTCTTCGACTTCGAGACCGGCGAGCTGGGCGAGCGCAACGGCGTCTACGCCACCAACGTCGAGCACAAGATGGGCCTCAAGGCGTCCAACACCTGCGAGATGACCTTCGGCGACAAGCACCCCGCCAAGGGCTGGCTGATCGGCGACAAGCACGACGGCATCCGCCAGATGTTCCGCATCATCGAGTTCGCCCGCATGATGGTCGGCACGAAGGCGATCTCCACGCTCTCCACCGGCTACCTCAACGCCCTGGAGTACGCCAAGGAGCGCGTGCAGGGCCCCGACCTGGCGCAGTTCATGGACAAGGCCGCCCCCAAGGTCACCATCACCCACCACCCCGACGTGCGCCGCTCCCTGCTGACGCAGAAGGCCTACGCCGAGGGCATGCGCGCCCTGGTGCTGTTCACCGCCTCCATCCAGGACGCGATCGCCGCGGCCGAGGTCACCGGCGAGGACACCGCGGAGCTGGAGGCGTTCAACGACCTTCTGCTGCCCATCGTCAAGGGCTACGGCTCCGAGAAGGGCTACGAGCAGCTGGCGCAGTCCCTGCAGATCTTCGGCGGCTCCGGCTTCCTGCAGGAGTACCCGATCGAGCAGTACATCCGCGACGCCAAGATCGACACCCTCTACGAGGGCACCACGGCGATCCAGGGCCAGGACTACTTCTTCCGGAAGATCGTCCGCAACCAGGGCGCGGCCCTGACCACCCTCTCCGAGGAGATCAAGAAGTTCCTCGCCGAGGGCACCGGCGGCCAGGAACTGGCGGCCGCCCGCGAGCACCTCGCCAAGGCCGCCGTGGACCTGGAGGCGATCGTCGGCCAGATGCTGACCGACCTCGCCGCCACCGAGAAGGACGTCAAGTCCATCTACAAGGTCGGCCTCAACACCACCCGCCTGCTGCTCGCCTCGGGCGACGTGGTCGTCGGCTACCTGCTGCTCAAGGGCGCCGCGGTGGCGGCCGGGAAGCTGGCCGCCGGCGCCTCCGCCAAGGACGTCCCCTTCTACACCGGCAAGATCGCGGCGGCCCGGCACTTCGCCGCCGAGATCCTGCCGCAGGTCTCCGTGGCGCGCTCCGCCGCCGAGAGCGTCACCCTCGACGTGATGGACCTGCCCGAAGAGGCCTTCTGATCATGGTTTGACCGGTTCCGGCCGGGACCGACAGCGGCTACGGCAGCCCGCTCCTGCGACGAGGAGCGGGCCGCCGTGCGTCCCTATCCTTGAACCATGAACCCTCAGCCCCACTTCGACCGCAGCCACACCGATGACCTCGCCGCCTTCATCGCGGCCAGCCCGTCGCCGTACCACGCGGTCGCCAGTGCCGCCGAGCGCCTGGAGAAGGCGGGCTTCCGCCAGGTCTCCGAGACCGAGGCCTGGAACGCCGAGGCCGGCGGCAGGTACGTGCTGAGGGGCGGGGCGATCGTCGCCTGGTACGTGCCCGAGGGCGCGGACCCCGCGACCCCCTTCCGGATCGTCGGGGCGCACACCGACTCCACCAACCTGCGCGTCAAGCCCCGGCCCGACTCCGGCGCCCTGGGCTGGCGCCAGATCGCCGTGGAGATCTACGGCGGCGCCCTGCTCAACACCTGGCTCGACCGCGACCTCGGGCTGTCCGGCCGCCTGGTGCTCCGCGACGGCAGCACGCCCCTGGTCCACATCGACCGCGCACTGCTGCGGGTGCCGCAGCTCGCCGTCCACCTGGACCGCGGCGTCAACGAGAGCGGGCTCAAGCTCGACAAGCAGCGGCACATGCAGCCGGTCTGGGGCCTCGGCGAGCCCGACGAGGGCGCGCTGATGGCCTTCCTCGCCGAGGAGACCGGCGTCGCCGCCGCCGACATCGTCGGCTGGGACCTGATGACCCACGACGTCCAGCCGCCCGCCTACCTCGGCCGCGACCGCGAGTTCCTGGCCGCCGGCCGGCTGGACAACCTGCTCTCCGTCCACGCCGGCACCGCCGCCCTGGCCGCGGCCGCCGGGCCCGGCCTGCCGTACATCCCGGTGCTGGCCGCCTTCGACCACGAGGAGACCGGCAGCGAGTCCGACACCGGCGCCGGCGGCCCGCTGCTCGGCACCGTCCTGGAGCGGTCCGTCTTCGCCCGCGGCGGCGGCTACGAGGACCGGGCGCGGGCCTTCGCCGGCACGGTGTGCGTCTCCGCCGACACCGGCCACGCCGTCCACCCCAACTACACCGAGAAGCACGACCCGACGCACCGGCCGATGCCCAACGGCGGTCCGATCCTCAAGGTCAACGTCAACCAGCGCTACGCCACCGACGGCACCGGCCGCGGCGTCTTCGCCGCCGCCTGCGACCGCGCGGGGGTGCCGTGGCAGTTCTTCGTGTCCAACAACGCCCTGCCCTGCGGCACGACCATCGGCCCCATCACCGCGGCCCGGCACGGCATCGCGACCGTGGACATCGGCGTGCCGATCCTGTCGATGCACTCCGCACGCGAACTGTGCGGCGCCGACGACCCGTTCCTGCTCGCGAGCGCGCTCAAGTCCTTCCTCGGGGACTGACCGCACGCCGCGGTCATGAGATGTCCGCCCCCGGGTAGGCGAAGCTCTACAGCTCCTGGAGCCAAACCAGTTCGGAGGCGGACATCATGGGCATCGGCGGTTGCATCGGCCTGATCGCGGTGGGGGCCATCCTCACCTTCGCGACCGACTGGCACATGGCCGGGGTCAACCTGGACCTGGTCGGCCTCATCATGATGGCGGTCGGCGTCATCGGCGTGGCCGCGTACGTCAGCATCTTCCGGCGGCGCCGCGTCGTGGAGCCGATGCCGGTCATCGAGGAACGGGACCGCCACTACCCGCGCATCTGACCGGCATGACGGCGCCTCAGGCGTCCATGCCCGCCAGCACCAGGGCCAGACGGGTGTCCCCGTCGCCGCTCAGCCGCACGGGGACACCCCAGTCCTGCTGGTGCACATGGCAGGCCGGGAACTCGTTGTCCGGGTCGTCGTCGCACGAGGCGGCCATCGCCGACACGTGCAACACCCCCTCCGGCACCTCGGCGTTGAGCACGAGGTCCCGGAACAGGTCCGTTCCCTTCCCCTCGCCCTCCAGCAGCAGCCCGGGCGGCGTCGAGCTCACCAGCAGCCGGGTCGACGGCCCGTAGCGCTCGTCCAGCTTCTGGCCGGCCGGCGCGGAGAACACCACGTCCAGCCGCAGCGCCCCCGGCGCCACCTCCGTGGCGGGACGCTGCGTACGGTGCGCCGCGGCCTCCACCCGCACGGCCTCCTCCGGCAGCCGCAGCCGCGTCAGGCGGTGCTGCGCCGACTCCACGACCACCACCTCGTCGCCGTCCAGCACGGCCCCGGAGGGCTCGCGCAGATCGGTCGCCAGCGTGGTCACCTCGCCCGAGGCCGGGTCGAACCGGCGCAGGGCGTGGTTGTACGTGTCGCTGACCGCGACCGAGCCGTCGGGCAGCGCCGTCACACCCAGCGGGTGCTGGAGCAGCGCCTGCTCCGCCGGGCCGTCACGGTGGCCGAAGTCGAACAGTCCCGTGCCGACGGCCGTGCGCACCGCGTAGCCGTCGCCGGCGCCGTCATTGCTCTCCGCCCGCTCCACCCAGCGCAGCGCGCTGGTCTCGGAGTCGGCGACCCACAGCCGGTCCCCGGCCGCCGCCAGTCCGGACGGCTGCGCGAACCACGCCTCGTCCGCCGCGCCGTCCACCAGGCCCTCATTGGTCGTACCGGCCGCGACCCGCACCGTGCCGTCCTGCGGGTCGTACGTCCACAGCTGGTGGACACCGGCCATCGCGATCCACACCTTGCCGTCCCACCAGGCCACGTCCCACGGCGAGGACAGGTCCACCTCCAGCGCCGCACCCGACGTCGCCGACCCCTGCCACCACTGCCTGCCCGTCCCGGCCACCGTCTCCAGGGCGCCACTGGCCGGGTCGAACGCGCGCAGCCGGTGGTTCACGGTGTCCGCGACGACCACCCTGCCGTCCGGCAGCAGCGCCAGGCCCTGCGGCTCGTTGAAGTCGCCCGGCTCCCCGATCCGGCGCACCACGGTCTCGGTGTCCGGCGCGAGCTCCACCAGCTGGTGCCGCGTGGTGTCCGACACCAGCAGATTCCCCGACGGCAGCCGCAGCGCCTTCCCCGGGAACCGCAGATGCGTCGCCACCGGCTCCGGCGGCACGTACGGCCCGTCCCCGCGCCGCAGCGTGCCCTTCGCCGCGTGCTCCTCCTCCAGCTCCGTGACCAGCGCCTCCAGCGCGTGCGCGTGGCCCTCCCCGGAGTGCTGGGCGACGATGTAGCCCTCGGGGTCGATCACCGTGAGCGTGGGCCAGGCCCGCACGGCGTACTGCTTCCACGTCGCCAGCTCGGGGTCGTCCAGCACGGGGTGGTGCACCCCGTACCGCTCCACGGCGTCCACGACCGCCTGGTGCTCCGCCTCGTGCACGAACTTCGGCGAGTGCACGCCGACGATCACGACGGTGTCGCGGTGCTTCTCCTCCAGCTCGCGCAGCTCGTCCAGGACGTGCAGGCAGTTAATGCAGCAGAACGTCCAAAAATCGAGAAGAACAATGGATCCGCGCAGGTCGGAGAGGTTCAGCTGCTTCCCGCCGGTATTCAGCCAGCCGCCCTTGCCGATCAGCTCGGGGGCACGGACACGGGCACGGCGGGGGGTGGGAGCGGCGTCGTTCATGCTGCAAGGATGCCACCCGCGCGAGGTGGTCAGAGCGCCGCCAGCGCGGGCAGGTGGCGGGCCACCTCGGCCGTGTCACCGAAGTCGAAGCGCCAGGCGGGGTCGAGATCCGGGTAGCGGATGGTGAACGCGTCGTCGGGGAGGTCCTCACCGGTCGCCGCACGGTAGGCGTCCCAGGCGATGCCGAGGGTCGCCTCGCCCTCGAGGTCCGGGCCGGTAGCGGCACACGCGGCGCGGACGGCGGGGAGGCCGGCGAGGGAGTCGGGGTCGGAGACGGCGCGGCCGAAGACCTCGCGGCCCTGGGTGATCAGCCAGCCGCGGAAGTCGAAGCCGTCGTCGGAGCAGCCGCCGTTGATCAGATAAGCGGCGGCCCACAGGGGCGCTCGGTAGGAGGCCGCCATGAGGTCCCACAGGGCCTGCTGGACGGCGACGATCCGCTCCGGGGGCTGCTCCGCGAGCAGGCCGGAAGCGCGGGCGGCGACCACCTCGGGGTCCGCGGGGTCGGGGACTCGGGCGCGGGCGTCGTCGATGAGCCGCCAGAACTGTCGGGTGTCCATACCGGCGCAGTGTGCCGGAGCGGTCCGACAGAGCGGCGGCTCAGGGGCGTAGGTCGCCCACGACGTCGGTGGTGGCGATGAGGCCGGAGTGAATGGTGGGGGCCAGGCTGGAACTCGCGAGGCAGAAGCCGAGGAGCATGCAGAGCAGGGCGTGGGAGATCTTCAGCGACTTGGCGCGCAGGAGCACCAGCGTGAGGACTGCCAGCAGCAGGATCATCGAGATGGATACCGCCATGGCCGTATGACGTCACAGATACGGCCCCCGTGGGGGGCGACACGCGCAAGAAGGGCCCGGACGCACACACGTCCGGGCCCTTCTCGATGGTGTGACGGGGGTGATCAGGCCCAGGTCATCAGGCGCTTGGGGTACTCCAGGACCGCCGCGACGTCGGCGAGGACCTTGGAGCCGAGCTCGCCGTCCACCAGGCGGTGGTCGAAGGAGAGCGCGAGCGTGGTGACTTGGCGGGGCTTGACCTTGCCCTTGTGGACCCAGGGCATGTCCTTGACCGCGCCGAAGGCGAGGATCGCGGACTCCCCGGGGTTGAGGATGGGCGTGCCGGTGTCGATGCCGAAGACACCGACGTTGGTGATGGTGACCGTGCCGCCCTGCATGTCGGCCGGCGAGGTCTTGCCCTCGCGCGCCGTGGCGACCAGGTCGCCGAGGGAGGCGGCCAGTTCGGGCAGCGTCTTGGCCTGGGCGTCCTTGATGTTGGGGACGATCAGGCCGCGCGGGGTGGCCGCGGCGATGCCGAGGTTGACGTATCCCTTGTGGACGATCTCCTGGTTCGCCTCGTCCCAGGCGGCGTTGATCTCCGGGTTGCGCCGGATCGCCACGAGCAGGGCCTTGGCGACGAGCAGGAGCGGGCCGACCTTGAGGCCGGTGAAAGCCGGGTCGGTCTTGAGCTCCTGCACCAGCCGCATGGTGCGGGTGATGTCGAAGGTGACGAACTCCGTCACGTGCGGCGCGGTGAAGGCGCTGGCCACCATCGCGGCGGCCGTGGCCTTGCGGACGCCCTTGATCGGGACGCGGGTCTCCAGCGGCGCCGTCGTCGTCGCTGCCGCAGCGGGGGCGGTCTGGACGGCCGTCGGGGCGGCCAGGGCCGCCGGTGCCGCGGGAGCGGCCGGTGCGACTGCGTTCTGGACGTCCTCGCGGGTGATGGTGCCCTGGGGACCGGTCGGCGTGATCCCCGCCAGGTCCACCCCGAGGTTCTTGGCGAGCTTGCGCACCGGCGGCTTGGCCAGCGGACGCGCCTCGGTCGGCGCGAACCCCGCGGCGGGGGCGGCGGGCGCCGCCGGAGCCACGGGCTCGGCCGGGACGGCGGCCGGGGCGTGCCCGTTGAGCTCGGCCTGGATCGCGCCGGCGGCACCCTGCGCCGGTACGGCGGCCTGCTTGCGCGGACGGCGCTTGGTCGAGGAGACGGCCACGCCGTAGCCGACCAGTACGGGCTGGCGCTTCTGCTCGGGCTCGACGGGCTCGGGGGCGGCGGCCTGCGCGGGGGCGGCGGCCGGAGCCTCCTCCGCCTCGCCCTGGCCGGTGTCCACCGAGATGATCACGGTGCCGACGTCGACCGTCTCGCCCTCGGGGAAGCGCAGTTCGTGCACGATCCCGTCGAAGGGGATCGGCAGTTCGACGGCGGCCTTGGCGGTCTCGACCTCGCAGACCACCTGGCCGTCGGTGACGGTGTCACCGGGCTTGACGTACCACTTGAGGATCTCCGCTTCCGTGAGTCCCTCGCCGACGTCCGGCATCTTGAACTCGCGGAAGCGCTGCGGTGCTGCCACTGTCGTCACAACCCTCTCCTCAGTACGCCAGCGCGCGGTCGACCGCGTCGAGTACACGGTCCAGGCCCGGCAGGTACTCCTCCTCGACCCGGGCCGGCGGGTACGGCGCGTGGAAGCCGCCGACCCGCAGCACGGGTGCCTCGAGGTGGTAGAAGCACCGCTCGGTGATCCTGGCCGCGATCTCCGCGCCGGTGCCCAGCTGGACGGGGGCCTCGTGCACGACGACCAGGCGGCGGGTCTTCTCGACCGAGGCCTGGATCGCGTCGAAGTCCATCGGCGACAGGGACCGGAGGTCCACCACCTCCAGGCTACGGCCCTCCTCGGCGGCCGCCGCGGCGGCCTCCAGGCAGACCTTCACCATGGGGCCGTAGGCGACCAGCGTGAGGTCGGTGCCCTCCAGGACGGTACGGGCCTTGTGCAGCGGCGCGGGGATGGACTCGGTGTCGACCTCGCCCTTGTCCCAGTAACGGCGCTTGGGCTCCTGGAAGATCACCGGGTCGTCGGACTCGATCGCCTGCTGGAGCATCCAGTAGGCGTCCTGCGGGGTCGAGGGAGTGACGACCTTGAGTCCGGCGGTGTGCGCGAAGTACGCCTCGGGCGACTCGCTGTGGTGCTCCACGGCGCCGATGCCGCCGCCGAAGGGGATGCGGATGACGACCGGCAGCTTGATCTTGCCCAGGGCGCGCGCGTGCATCTTGGCGAGCTGGGTGACGATCTGGTCGTACGCGGGGTACACGAAACCGTCGAACTGGATCTCCACGACCGGGCGGTAGCCGCGCAGGGCCAGGCCGATCGCGGTGCCGACGATGCCGGACTCGGCGAGCGGGGTGTCGATGACCCGCTCCTCGCCGAAGTCCTTCTGCAGGCCGTCGGTGATCCGGAAGACACCGCCGAGCTTGCCGATGTCCTCGCCCATGAGGACGACCTTGGGGTCGGTGTCCAGGGCCTTGCGCAGCGCCTCGTTGAGGGCCTTGGCGATGGTCATCGTTGCCATGTCAGTGGCCCTCCTCGAAGGCGGCGAGGTACTCGGCGAACTGGGCGCGCTCCTCGTCGACCAGCGCGTGTCCGTCGGCGTAGACGTTCTCGAAGATCGACATCGGGTCGGGGTCGGGCATGGCGCGCACGGCCTCGCGGACCCGCTTGCCCAGCGCCAGGCTCTCCTCCTCGATCCCGGCGAGGAAGGCCTCGTCGGCGATGCCCTCCTTCTCCAGGTAGGCCCGCAGCCGCAGGATCGGGTCCTTGCTCTCCCACTGCTCGCGCTCCTCGTCGAGGCGGTAGCGGGTGGGGTCGTCGGAGGTGGTGTGGGCGCCCATGCGGTACGTGAAGGCCTCGACCAGCATCGGGCCCTGGCCGGAGCGGGCGTGCTCCAGGGCGGCGCGGGTGACCGCGAGCACCGCGAGGACGTCGTTGCCGTCCACGCGCACGCCTGGGAAGCCGAAGCCGGCGGCGCGCTGGTAGATCGGGACGCGGCTCTGCTTCTCGGTGGGCTCGGAGATCGCCCACTGGTTGTTCTGGCAGAAGAACACCACGGGGGCGTTGTAGACGGCGGCGAAGGTGAAGGCCTCCGCGACGTCGCCCTGGCTGGAGGCACCGTCGCCGAAGTAGGCGATGACGGCGGAGTCCGCGCCGTCCTTGGCGACGCCCATCGCGTAGCCGGTGGCGTGCAGCGTCTGGGAGCCGATGACGATCGTGTACAGGTGGAAGTTGTTCTCGTTGGGGTCCCAGCCGCCGTGGTTGACCCCGCGGAACATGCCCAGCAGATTGACCGGGTCCACCCCGCGGCACCAGGCGACGCCGTGCTCGCGGTAGGTGGGGAAGACGTAGTCGTCCTGCCGGGTCGCCCGGCCCGAGCCGATCTGCGCGGCCTCCTGGCCGAGCAGCGAGGCCCACAGACCGAGCTCGCCCTGCCGCTGCAGGGCCGTGGCCTCCGCGTCGAACCGGCGGGTCAGGACCATGTCCCGGTACAGACCGCGCAGCTCTTCGGGGCTCAGGTCGATGGAGTACTCACTGTGCTCGACGCGATCGCCCTCGGGAGTCAGGAGCTGTACCAGCTCCGGCTCGGCCTCACGGCGCTTCGCGCCACCGCGGGTGCCCGTACGGGGCGTACGGGGCTTCGCGGCAGTGCTTTTCACGCTCACGCTTGCTCCTCCGTCTGTCCGGCCCCCGGGATCCGCCGGCGGCCAGTGCGGCTCCTACCGTCTCGTCGCGGCGCACGGGGTGTGTGCGGCACGGCCGAGCCGGAAGTGTTGATGGACCCCGGCAGGCAGCCCTGCGAAGTGAACGTTACCCACACCTCCCGCTTTCGCGCGAAGAGGGTTCTACCTGCGGTTTTGGTTGGATTTCCTAGTAAATGAACGTTCTCGCAGGCCACCGGGACAACGGCACGGTATCCCGCGGATCGAATCTGCGTAAGAGGTCGGCCGTGGTCGGGTGTGCAACGCTGAAGTTGTGCCCGAAAAGTCGACAATCGCGGTATTCCTGCTCGACGATCACGAAGTCGTCCGGCGGGGAGTGCACGAATTGCTCTCCGCGGAGCCCGGCATCGAGGTCGTCGGCGAGGCCGGCACGGCCGCCGAGGCACTGGCGCGGCTGCCCGCGGTCCGGCCCGACGTGGCCCTTCTGGACGTCCGGCTGCCCGACGGCAGCGGCGTGGAGGTCTGCCGGGAGGTCCGGTCCCGGCAGCCGGAGACCAAGTGCCTGATGCTCACCTCGTACGCGGACGACGAGGCGCTCTTCGACGCGATCATGGCGGGCGCGGCCGGCTACGTGCTCAAGGACATCCGCGCCAGCGACCTGGTGGGGGCCGTGCGGGACGTCGCCGCCGGGAGGTCGCTGCTGGACCCCGCGGCGACCGCCCGGGTGATGGAGCGGCTGCGCGGGGGCGGCGCCGAGCGCGCGGAGGACCGGCTGGCCGACCTCACCGACCAGGAGAAGCGCATCCTGGACCTGATCGGCGAGGGGCTCACCAACCGGCAGATAGGCGAGCGGCTGCACCTGGCCGAGAAGACGGTCAAGAACTACGTCTCCTCGCTGCTGGCCAAGCTCGGCATGCAGCGCCGCACCCAGGCCGCGGCCTACGTCGCCCGGCTGCACCCCGAGCGGCCCGAACGCCCGGACCGCCCCCAGGACCCCGGGCCGCCGGGAACGTCAGGACCGGCAGGGCCCTCCGGACCGGCAGGACCGTCCAAAAACTGACGGGGCACCCCGCGTGCCCGTCCGTATCGCGGACGTGAGCTACTGCCGCATACCTGTTGTATCTATGATGTGCGCATCATGAGCAACAGCCCTGCCGCAACCGCCGCGCCCGCCGAACCCGCTCCCAAGCAGCCACCCGCCGCCGAGCGGGTCTACACCCACGTCAAGCGGGCCGTCCTGGACCGCAGCTACGAGGGCGGCACCCTCCTCAGCGAGGGCGAGCTCGCCGAGGCCGTGGGCGTGTCGCGGACCCCCGTGCGGGAGGCGCTGCTGCGCCTGGAGGCCGAGGGGCTGCTGAAGCTGTACCCGAAGAAGGGCGCGCTGGTGCTGCCGGTCTCCGCACAGGAGATCGCCGACGTCGTGGAGACCCGGCTGCTGGTGGAGCGGCACGCGGTGCTGAAATTGGAACCCGTCCCCGCGCCGCTGCTGTCCCGGCTGGAGGAGCTGCTGGACGAGCAGCGCGGCCACGCGGCCACCGGCGACCTCGCCGCCTTCGCCATGGCGGACCGCAGCTTTCACGCCGAAATCGTGCGTGCCGCCGGCAACCGCATCATGTCCCATCTGTACGACCAGTTGAGGGACCGTCAGCTGCGGATGGGGGTGGCGACCATGCACGCCGACCCCGGCCGCATCGCCAAGAACATCACCGAACACACCGAGATCCTCGACGCGTTGCGCGCCGGGGACGCCGGCGCGGCCGCCGCTCTGGTCGAACGCCACGTCAGCTGGGTGAACCACTTGGCCCGGGGGGAGTAATGGGATCGACAGTCACCACCACCGGTGAACCGCCCGGTGGCGCCAGGGCGGTCGGGGTCTGGGGCATCGGCACCCTCGTCTACATGGTCGCGGTCGTGCACCGCACCAGCCTCGGCGTCGCCGGCATCGACGCCGCCGACCGCTTCCACATAGGCGCGTCCGCGCTGTCCACGTTCTCGATCCTGCAGGTGCTGGTCTACGCCGGGATGCAGATACCCGTCGGCCTGATGGTCGACCGGCTCGGCACCAAGCGGGTGCTGACCATCGGCGTCGTGCTCTTCACCGCGGGCCAGCTCGGCTTCGCCCTGTCGCACGGTTACGGCATGGCGCTCGCCGCCCGCGCGGTGCTGGGCTGCGGCGACGCCATGACGTTCGTGAGCGTGCTGCGGCTGGGCTCGCGGTGGTTCCCGGCCCGCAGGGGGCCGATGATCGCGCAGGGCGCGGCGCTGTTCGGCGTCGCGGGCAACCTGCTCAGCACCGTGCTGCTGGCACGGCTGCTGCACTCCGCCGGCTGGACGCCGACCTTCGTCGGCACGGCCCTGGGCGGCGCGCTCGTCCTCGTCCTCGTCCTGCTGTTCATGAAGGACCACCCCGAGGGCTTCGAGCCCGCCCCCGCCGAGCACCACGGGCGCGGCTACGTGAAGCGGCAGATCGCCGCGGCCTGGCGGGAGCCGGGCACCCGGCTCGGGATGTGGACGCACTTCACCACGCAGTTCTCCGGCATGGTGTTCCTGCTGCTGTGGGGGCTGCCCTACCTCGTCGAGGCGCAGGGGCTGTCCCGCGAGGCGGCCGGCACCCTGCTGACGGTGGTCGTCGTCGCCAACATGGTCTTCGGCATGCTCTTCGGCCAGATCATCGGCCGCCACCACGGCGCCCGGATGCCGCTCACCCTGGGCGTCGTCGGCGCCACCGCCGTGATGTGGGCGGCGGTCCTGGTGTGGCCGTCCGAGCACGCCCCGCTGTGGCTGCTGGTGCTGCTCTGCGTCGTCCTGGGGACCTGCGGGCCGGCGTCGATGATCGGCTTCGACTTCGCCCGCCCGGCCAACCCCCCGGAGCGTCTCGGCACGGCCTCCGGCATCGTCAACATCGGCGGCTTCACCGCCTCGATGGCCGCGCTGCTGGCCATCGGCATCCTGCTGGACGCGAGCGGCGGCGACTACCGGATCGCCTGGAGCAGCGTCTTCGTCCTCCAGGCGGCCGGCACCGTCCAGATCCTGCGGTTGCGCGGCCGCGCGGCGCGGCTGGAGCGGCAGCGGATCGCGGTCAGCCGCGTCGAGAGCGTCCACGTCCCGGCCGGGACATGAACGCCCCCTCCCGGCTCACTGCGTGATCGCGATGTGGGCCAGGATCGCCTCGGCCAGCGTCTGGTCGCCCTCGATCTTCATCCGGTCCTCGACCGCCTTGGCCCGGGTGCGGCCGCAGGTCAGCCGGACGAAGGTCTCCCAGTCCATGGTCATCGTCACCGCGGGCCCCAGGGAGACGCTGCCGTCGATCGAGCCCTTGCCGTCGGCGCCGACCCGGACGGTGCGCATGAACTCCTGCTCCCCGTGGACGTCGAAGACGACCGCGGAGCCGGCCGGCGCGCCCGCCCGCTCGGCGACGGCCTTCGGCAGTTCGGCCAGGATCCAGTCGCGGGCGAGGACCGCGGCGGGGGAGTCGAGGTTGCCCGGCTCGCCCAGCGCGCGGCGCAAGTCCTGCTCGTGCACCCAGACGTCGAAGACCCGCCACTTCAGCAGCCCTTCGAGGGTCATCTCCTTGCCCATCGGGCCGCGGACGGTGTCCTGCGGGGCGCGGGTCTCGTTCCGCAGCTGGCGGGCCCGGCGGATGATCGTGTAGTCGAGCTCGCCGAACACCTCGGGCGGGGTGTGGTGGCGCCGCTTGTCGACCGGCACCTCCACATAGCGGGCGTACTCCGAGGTCATGTGACGCAGATCGCTCGGAAGTGTGTGGATCGGGCGCGGATCGCCGAGCAGTTCGCATTCAAAACCGATCACGTGTGACACAACGTCACGGACGGACCAGTAAGGGCACTCGGTCGGCCGGTTCCATGCGCCCGCCGGAACGGGGCGGACCAACTCGGCTATGGATTCTATGGAGTGGGTCCAGGCGTCGATGTACGGCTGGAGCTGGCTGTGGACGGTGCCGGTCACGGGACCCCTCGACGGTCGGTGCGCGGTCGTGGTGTGCGCCTTAAATTACGCTGCGCAGTGACACCACGGGAGTGCTTTCGTGTGACGATCGTAGGCCCGGCAGGATGTCCCGACTCATGGGCGGTGGTACGGTGCGCGTTTCCCTGATCCAGATGGACGTCGACCCGGCGGAACCGGTGCACGCCCGGCGCGAACGCGCCGCCGCGCTCGTACGGGACCGGGCCGGGTCCGACCTCGTCGTGCTGCCCGAGCTCTGGCCGGTCGGCGCCTTCGCCGCCGACCTCTTCGAGGCCGAGGCGGAACCCCTCGACGGACCCACCGCCCAGGTCATGAGCGCCGCCGCGCTCGACGCGGGCGTCTGGCTGCACGCGGGCTCCGTCGTCGAACGGGCGGCCGACGGCTCCCTGTACAACACCTCCCTGCTCTTCTCCCCGGACGGCGAACTGCGGGCGAGCTACCGCAAGATCCACCGCTTCGGCTTCGACCGCGGCGAGGCCGTCCTCATGAGCGGCGGCGACCGGATCGTGACCACCCGGGTCCAGGGCGTCGGCGTGGGCCTCGCCACCTGCTACGACCTGCGCTTCCCCGAGCAGTTCCGGCTGCTGGTCGACGCGGGCGCGGAACTCGTCGTCCTCCCCGCCGGCTGGCCCGCCCGGCGCCGCGAGCACTGGACCCTGCTCGCCCGCGCCCGGGCCGTGGAGTCCCAGGCCTTCGTCCTGGCCTGCGGGACCGCCGGGACGCACGCCGGCGTCGAGCTCGCCGGGCACAGCCTGGTCGTCGACCCCTGGGGCGTGGTCCTCGCCGAGGCGGGCCCCGCCGAGGAGGTGCTCACCGTCGACCTCGACCCCGGCCTCGTCGCGAAGACCCGCGCCGACTTCCCGGTGCTGCGGGATCGCGTGCTCGGCATTCCCGGCGTTCCCGGCATGACGGTCACGACCTCGCCCGATTCCGACCGGTAAGGGACCATCGGCCCCGGGGGCTGGGGGCGGAGTGCTCTGCAACCACGTCCCGCCGCCCCGGCAAGGTGGAGCCATGGAGTTCGAGGGGCACGCCGCGCTGGCCTTGCTGGGAAAGGCCCGGTACGGCCGGTTGGCGTTGACCCGCCGGGCACTGCCGTACATCGCCGTCGCACGGCACGTCGTCCACGACGGCGCCGTGCTGATCCGCACCCGCCACGCCTGGGGCGTCGACGGCACCGTCGTCGCCTACCAGGCCGACGACGTCGAGGCCGGATGGGCGGTGCAGTTCCTCGGGACGGCACGGGCCTTCGAGCCCTCGGAGGAGCAGCGTGCGCTTTTCGGCACAGAACCCCGAAACGATACAACCCCGTCACCGGGCTATGTGTACGTACGCCTCGACCCGCGAGTCCACCACCGAAATGATCTAGCATCTGCCTGGTGATCGGGAGTACGGCGACGGCGCCGCCCTCCGGCGGGACCCTGCACGCCCTGCTGCGCCGATACGCCGACGCCGGCGATCCGCTGTCCTGCGAACCCGTGGCCCAAGGCCTGCTCAACAAGGGATTCCGGCTGGCGACCACCCGCGGCAGCTTCTTCCTCAAGCTGTACGTCGAGCCCGCCACCGCCGACTCCGCGGTCATCGCCCGCCAGCACCGCGCCACCCAGCGCCTCGGTGCCCTCGGCCTGCCCGTCGCCCCGCCGCTGCCCGACTCCGACGGCCGCACCGTCGCCGAACTCGACGGGCGCCGCTTCGCCCTCTACCCCTGGGTCGAGGGCCGGCACCGCGAGGGCAGCGAACTGACCACCGCCGAGTCCCGGCGCCTCGGCGCCCTGCTCGGCCTCGTCCACACCCTGCTCGCCCAGGTGCAGCCCGCCCCCGGCGAGGAGCCCGGCCGCCCGGCCGGCGGCCACGCGGGCGCCGACCCGCAGGACACCTACGCCCTCATCGGGACGCTGCTGCGGCGGGTGCGCGACCAGGCACCGCGTGAGGCCTTCGACGAACTCGCCGAGTACCGGCTGGTGGAGCGGCGCGCGATGCTCGACCGGCACGCCCACCGGCGCCCCCCGGAACCCGACGCGGCGGAACCCGTCACCGGCTGGGTGCACGGCGACTTCCACCCGCTGAACCTGCTCTACCGCGAGGACGAACCCGTCGCCATCGTCGACTGGGACCGGCTCGGCGTGCAGCCGCGCGCCGAGGAGGCCGTACGGGCCGCCGCCATCTTCTTCGTGACGCCCGGCGGCACCCTGGAACTGGACAAGATCCGTGCCTACGCGCGCGCCTACCGCCGCGCCGCCGCCGTCCCGGAGGCCGAACTCGCCGCCGCCGTGCACCGCGTGTGGTGGGAACGGCTCAACGACTTCTGGATGCTGAGCTGGCGCTACCTGCGCGACGACCGGCGCGCCGACCCGCTCTTCCCGGCCTCGTCCGCCCTGGTCGTCTGGTGGACCGGGGCGTACGAGGCCGTCATGGACGCCTTCACGGAGTGACGCCCCCGGCGTCGGCACCCGCGGCCGTGTTGCCGCCGTCGCCGCCCGGGCCGCCGGCTCCCGCACTGCCGCCGTTGCCGGACGTCTCGCCGCTGCCGCCCTCGGTCGTCCCGGTGTCCGGGGGCGACGCGCTGGGCGGCGCGGAGGTGGCCGGGGTGGTCGGCACGCTCGTGGTCGGTTTGGCCGTGGTCGGCTGACTCGCCGAGGGCGACCACGAGGGCGTCGAGGAGAGCGACGGGGTCGAACTCTCCGACGGCCGGCCGGAGATCGTGCCGGTGGTCTCCTGCGTACTGCCGTGCGTGGTGTCCTCGGTCGGCTGCGAGGACTGCTGCGTGGTCTGCGTCTGCGTCGGCGTCACCTCGTCGGCCGGCGGCTTGGCGCCGCCCCCCGCGTGGTTGACCGCGAAGTAGATGCCGAGCGCGACCGCGAGCACCGCCGCCACCACGAACAGGGCGGGCTTCACCCAGCGGTTGCCGTCGCCCCCGCCGGGCGGACGCGGGTCGCCGTAGGAGTGGTCGCCGCCGTCGCCCCCGGGCGGGCCGAGCAGCAGCGGGGGCTGGAACTCGGCGGTGGTGTGCTCCGGGTGCGGCTGGGCGTACTGGCCCGGCATGCCCATCGCCGACGTGGAACCGCCGTTGTGCGCCGGCACGAAACCGGTGTCCCAGGTGCCCGTGTGACCGCCGCGCTCGTTCATCATGCCCAGCGCGTACTGGACGACGCCGCGCATCTCCTCGGCGGTCTGGAAACGGTCGTCGGGGTGCTTGGCCAGCGCGTGCAGCACCAGGCCGTCCAGCTCCGGCGGCACCCGGTCGCTGGCCTGCGACGGCGGACGCGCCTCGTCCTGCACGTGCTGGTAGACCACCGACAGCGGCGTCTCGCCGGTGAACGGCGGTCGCAGCGCGAGGAGTTCGTACAGCAGGCAGCCCGTCGCGTACAGGTCGGAGCGCGCGTCGACGGTCTTGCCGAGGGCCTGCTCCGGCGACAGGTACTGCGGGGTGCCCATGACCATGCCGGTCTGGGTCATCGTGGTCGAGGCGCCGTGCAGCGCCCGCGCGATGCCGAAGTCCATCACCTTCACCGCGCCGGTGTTGGTGATGATGACGTTCGCGGGCTTGATGTCCCGGTGCACGATGCCGTGCGCGTGGCTGTAGGCCAGCGCCTCCAGCACGCCCGAGACGATGATCAGCGCCTGGTCCACCGGCGGCGGTTCGTCCGAACCGACCAGCAGGTCGCGGATGGTTCTGCCCTCGACCAGCTCCATGACGATGTACGGGACGGTGCCGCCCGGCGTGACGTCCTCGCCCGTGTCGTAGACCGCCACCACCGCATGGTGGTTGAGCCCCGCCACGGACTGGGCCTCGCGCGTGAAACGGGCTTTGGAGACCGGGTCCTCCGCCAGGTCCGGGCGCAGCAGCTTCACCGCCACCGTCCGCCCGAGCCGCACGTCCTCGGCGGCGAAGACCTCCGCCATGCCACCGCGGCCCAGCCGCCGGGTCAGCCGGTAACGGCCGTCACCCACCAGCCCCGAGGTGCCCCACTGGTCCGGTGCGTCGGGCACACCCGCACCACCGGCAGAGGGCTCGTCAGTGCCGCCGGCGGCTGTCGTCTGTGCCATCAGTCCTCGCCGTCGATCGTCGCCGTACAGGGTCCTCCGGCGGACCACGCTACCGCGTTCGGCGGCGGTCGTGTGGCTGAGCCACTTGTGAAGGGATTCATACGCATCCGGTGACGAACGGGTCAACGAACTTGACCTGAGTAGGGGGTCGGGCAGACTGGGCGCTCAGGGTCGGGACAAGATTCTTGTGCGCCTGGTGCGCTCAGGGGGAACGTTCAGGGGGACGGGTACGTATGGGCGGGGACGGCGCGCAGGGCACGCATGCGGGGCGTTCGGTCGGCGGTGGCCGCTACGTGCTGCGCGACCTGCTGGGGCAGGGCGGCATGGCCTCGGTGCACCTGGCCCATGACACCGTGCTCGACCGGCCCGTGGCCGTCAAGACCCTGCACACCGACCTCGGCCGCGAGCAGTCCTTCCGGGAGCGGTTCCGGCGCGAGGCCCAGGCCGTCGCGAAGCTCAACCACACCAACATCGTCTCGGTCTTCGACTCCGGCGAGGACGTCGTCGACGGCGCCGTGGTCCCGTACATCGTCATGGAGTACGTCGAGGGAAAACCGCTGCGCACGGTGCTCGACGAGGACATCGCGCAGTACGGCGCGATGCCGACGGAGAAGGCCCTGAAGATCGTCTCCGACGTGCTGGCGGCACTCTCGGAGAGCCACGGCGTGGGCTTGGTGCACCGCGACATCAAGCCGGGCAACGTGATGCTGACCCGCCGCGGCGTCGTCAAGGTGATGGACTTCGGCATCGCCCGCGCGATGCAGTCCGGCGTCACGTCGATGACGCAGACCGGCATGGTGGTCGGCACCCCGCAGTACCTGTCCCCCGAGCAGGCCCTCGGCCGCGGCGTGGACGAGCGCTCCGACCTGTACTCCGTGGGCTGCATGCTCTTCGAGCTGCTCACCGGGCGGCTGCCGTTCGACGGGGACTCCCCGCTGTCCATCGCCTACCAGCACGTCCAGGAGCCGCCGCCGGCCCCCTCCGGGCTCAACCGCGCGGTACGGCCCGGCGTCGACGCGCTCGTCGCCCGCGCCCTGCGGAAGAACCCGGCCGAGCGCTTCCCGACCGCCGACGCGATGAAGGCCGAGACCGACCGCGTGGCCGCGCCCGAGCGGGGCGCCGGCACAACGCCGCTGATCATAGGCGAGGGGCCGCGGGCCCGCGGCCGCGGCGAGGCGGTCTCGCAGGCGGTCTTCCCGCCGGTCCAGAGCGATCCGCGGGGCCCTCAGACCCCCGTGCAGCAGGGGTACCCGCCGCACTCCTCGACCCCGCCGAATCCGTACCAGCCGGCGCAGCCCGTCCAGCCCGTCCAGCAGCAGGGCGGCTGGGGCCAGGCCGCGCAGACCCCGCCGCCGGGCTCCCGGCCCGCGTACGGCTATCCGCACAACGGCGGGCAGCAGTACCCCGCCCAGCACTCCACCACCCCGTACACCATGCAGAACCAGCCCCCCGGGGGCGGCCGGCGCGGCGGCGGGGTGTCGACGGCGGTGGTCGCCATCGGCGCCACGGTCGCGGTCATCGCGATCGTCGTGGTCGTGGTCATCGCCCTGTCGCTCAAGGACAACGGCAGCGGGACCACCACCGGCGCCGACGGCCTCACACCCACCGACCGGTCCCGGACGAGCGCCCCCGCGACGAACGGCTCCCGCGGGCAGGACTCGTCCCGGTCCTCGGAGTCGTCGGAGTCGTCGGGGTCGTCCGGTGACAACCAGCCCGCGCCGGGCGTCAGTCAGGCCGACCAGAGCCGGACCATCGACGCCGCGCGGTGCACCGACGCCACCAAGGACTACCAGGACGACAACTCGGTGATCATGCCGGACTTCTTCACCAAGTACGTGGACTCGGTGAAGGCCTGCATGACGGAGGCGGGCTGGAAGTACGAGATCAAGTACCGCAACGAGCAGGTCTACGGCAAGGGCGCGGTCATCGACCAGCAGCCCAAGCGCTACGACCCGCTCCGGCCCGGGGACACCGTCACCATCTGGGTCTCCACCGGCGAGAGCGGCTGAGCCCGCCGGCCGCACGCGCGCCGGCAGACCGGGCCGGCGCGGGGAGGGCCGCCCCCGGCCCCCGCCGCCCTGTACCTACCGGTACGGAGGTGGTCCTACAGATACGGGCCCGAGCGGGCGCCGCCGGGCAGGTGCCCGTCCTCGTCGCCCTCGTGGACCGCGCCGGGCGGCAGCGCGCGGCGCATCTGCTCCAGCTGCGCGCGGGCCGCCATCTGCTGCGCGAACAGCGCCGTCTGGATGCCGTGGAAGAGGCCCTCCAGCCAGCCCACCAGCTGCGCCTGCGCGATCCGCAGCTCGGCGTCGCTCGGCACGCCGTCCTCGGCGAAGGGCAGCGACAGCCGCTCCAGCTCCTCGACCAGCTCGGGGGCCAGCCCCGCCTCCAGCTCCTTGACGGAGCTGTGGTGGATCTCCTTCAGGCGGACCCGGCTGGCCTCGTCCAGCGGCGCCGCCTTGACCTCCTCCAGAAGCTGCTTGATCATGCTGCCGATCCGCATGACCTTCGCGGGCTGTTCGACCATCTCCGTCACGGGGACCTCGCGCTGCTCGTCGCCTTCTCCGGCGCGTCCGGCGTGTCCGCCGCCGAGGGCCATTCCGTCCGGGCCGACGACCAGGACCTGCGGGCTCTCCTGCGACCGTTCGTTCATCGGCATCTCCATGCCGCCATTGTCGCGCACCGGCGCTTGCGAAGGTTTTCTGCCCCCTGAAAGCGGGCGTTACCCCAGCGCGACGCCACAAAGCCGCCGGGACGCCCCCGGGCCGTGCGGCGTCCAGGCGGCGTTCCTCAGCCGCCGCGTCGCAGCCGCCACCCGAGGAAGCCCAGGCCCAGGCCGATCAGGAGCAGCCCGGCGCCCAGTGGCAGCACCTCCAGCACCCGCCCCGAAGGGCTCGGCACGGCCTCGGGGCCCGAGGACTCCCCGTCGTCGAAGACCTGCCGCGGCCCCTGCGACACCGGCTGCCCGGACGGCGGAGACGGCGGCCCCTCCGGGCGGCCGGGATGCCGCCGCCCCTCGCCGGGCACGCTCCCGGCCAGCCCGGCCGTCGGCGAGGAGCCCGGCCCGGGCCCCGGTGACGCGGCCCCGGTGACGCCGAACCCGGCCACGAGCGCGGAGGCGGCCGCCACCGCACGTCGCCAGTCCATGCGCCCAGCGTCACACGGGCCACGGGGCCGGGCACCCCGTGGCCCGGACGCCTAGACCGTCAGAAGGACCTTGCCCACGTGGGAGCTCTCCTCGACCACGCGATGCGCCTGTGGGGCCTGCTCCATGGGGTAGGTGCGGTCCACCACCGGGGCCACCGTGCCCGCCTCCAGCAGCGGCCACACGTGCTCGCGGACGGCGGCGACGATCGCCGTCTTCTCCTCCAGCGGGCGCCCGCGCAGCGAGGTCGCCGTGATCGCGGCCCGCTTGGAGAGCAGCTTGCCGAGGTTGAGTTCGGCCTTGACGCCGCCCTGCATGCCGATGACGGCCAGCCGGCCGTTCACCGCGAGGGCGTCGATGTTCCGGTCCAGGTACTTGGCGCCGATGATGTCGAGGATGACGTCCGCGCCGCCGAACACGTCCCGTACCGCCGCCGCGAAGTCCTGGTCGTGGTAGTCGATCCCGAGGTCCGCCCCGAGCTCGCGGCAGCGCTCCAGCTTCTCCGCGCTGCCGGCCGTGACGGCGACCTTCGCGCCCACGGCCTTGGCCAGCTGGATCGCCATGGTGCCGATACCGCTGGAACCGCCGTGCACGAGCAGCGTCTCGCCCGGGCGCAGGTGCGCCACCATGAAGACGTTCGACCACACCGTGCACACGACCTCCGGCAGGGCCGCCGCGTCCACGAGCGACACTCCCTTGGGGACGGGCAGCAGCTGCCCGACCGGCACGGCGACCTTCTGCGCGTAACCGCCGCCGGCCAGCAGGGCGCAGACCTCGTCGCCCACGGCCCAGCCGGTGACGCCGGGGCCGAGCGCGGCGACCCGGCCGGAGCACTCCAGGCCGGGGTAGGGGGACGCGCCGGGCGGCGGGTCGTAGAAGCCCTGCCGTTGCAGCAGGTCCGCGCGGTTGACGGCGCTGGCGGCCACCTCGACCAGCACCTCGCCCTCGGCGGGTACGGGATCGGGGACCTCGGCCCAGACAAGCGCTTCCGGACCGCCGGGTTCGGGGATCGTGATCGCATGCATGGAGCCGACGCTACCGCTGCACGGGCGGAATCGGGTCCCGCCGGTCCACCCTGTGGATAACGATGACCCGGTCGGTCAGCCGGAGCACGGCCGCCTCGGCGTCGTCGTGGTCGAGGAGGCGGTGGCCGCGCTTGACGGCCACCACCAGGTCGCCGATCTCCCGCGGGGAGCGCCCGGCCTCGGCCTTGGTCACAGGACGCTCGATGAGGTCCAGGCCGCTGCCGTAGGTGATCAGCTCCTCCATCACCTCGCCCGCGCTGGGGCTGAGCATCGACATCCCGAGCAGCCGCCCCGCCGCACCGGAACTCGTGACGACCGCGTCCGCACCCGACTGGCGCAGCAGCGGGGCGTTCTCCTCCTCGCGGACCGAGGCGACGATGGTGATCCGCGGATTGAGCTGACGTGCCGTCAAGGCGACCAGGACGGCGGTGTCGTCGCGCTGCGCGGCGATGATGAGCTCCTTGGCGCGCTGGATCTCCGCCCGCATCAGGACGCCGTTGCGGGTGCCGTCGCCCGCCACGCCGACGAAACCGGCGGCCACGGCGGCGTCCACCGCCTTGGGTTCGGGATCGACGACCACGATGTTCTTGGCGGGCACGCCGTGACCGGTCAATGTCCTGGCGGCGGACCGGCCCTTGGTGCCGTATCCGACGATCACGGTGTGGTCGCGCACCGAGGACCTCCAGCGCTGTTGGCGGTACTGCTCACGGGTGCGTTCGGTGAGCACTTCGAGAGTGGTGCCGACCAGGATGATCAGGAAGAGCACGCGCAGCGGCGTCACCAGCAGCACATTGGTCAGCCGGGCGCCCGCGCTGTAGGGGACGATGTCGCCGTAGCCGGTGGTCGAGAGGGTCACGGTGGCGTAGTAGAGGCAGTCCAGGAACGACATCGGGCCGCCCGCGTTGTCGTGGTAGCCGCCCCGGTCGGCATAGACGATGCCCACGGTGGCGAACAGGCAGGCCAGCGCGTACACCAGGCGCGTGGCGACCTGCCGCAGCGGACTGCGGGCGGCGCTGTGCGGCAGCCGGAGGAACGGCGCCCCGTCATGGCCGCCCTGGCCCGCCGACAGTGCCTGCCGGAACGGCGAGCGGCCCGAACCGCCCGGCCCGGCCGAGCCGTCGGGGTCGCCCCGGCCCGGCGTCACAGGCGGCCCCAGCCGGTCTCCAGCACGGCCGTGGTGTCGCCCTTGGCGGCCCCGCCCGGCGGGATCACGGCCATCCCGTCGGCGGTGGCGATGCCGCGCAGCATGGCCGGCCCGCTGAAGCGCAGCGGCACGGCCTGCAACTCCTCGTCCAGGACCACCGGCACCAGGCGGGTGTCGGTGGGGTGGCCGGGGACGTCGCCGGTGAGGCGGACCGCGGACGGCACCGGCGCGGGCCGGCCCGCGAGCGCGCGCATCAGGGGAACGACCAGCGTGAGCACCCCGGAGACGGCCGCCAGCGGATTGCCCGGGAGGCCCACCAAGTGGCCGCCCCCGCCGGGAAGTCCGGCGAGCACCATGGGGTGGCCCGGCCGGACGGCGACCCCGTCCACGAGCAGCCGCGCGCCGATACCCGCGAGCACCGGGTGCAGGAAGTCGACCGGGCCGCCCGCCGTACCGCCGGTGGTGACCACCAGATCGGCGCCGGAAGCGGTGACCGCCTCCCGCAGCAGGCCGGCGTCGTCCTTCAGGCGGCGGTACGCGACGACATCGGCGCCCAGCGCGGTGAGCCAGGCGGGCAGGAACGGGCCGAGCGCGTCCCGCACCCGGCCGGAACCGGGCAGGCCGCGGTCCAGCAACTCGTCGCCGATGACCAGGATCTCGACCGCCGGGCGAACCGTCACCGGCAGTTCGTCGTAACCCGCCGCGGCGGCCAGGCCCAGCACCGCGGGCGTGACGAGGGCGCCGGTGGCCAGCAACTCGTCGCCGCTGCGGCACTCCTGGCCGCGCGGGCGCACGTCCTGCCCGGGTCCGGGGCCGCCCCGGATGGCGTGCAGCAGGCCGTCCGCGCCGACCCGGCTGTACTCGCTGCGCAGCACGGCGGTCGTCCCGGCCGGGAGCAGCGCGCCGGTGGCGATGCCGGTCGCGTGGCCGTCCGGCAGTGCGGCCAGGGCGCGTTCACCGGCCAGCACCCGGCCCTCGGGCCGCCAGGGGCCCGGTCCCGCGACGGCCCAGCCGTCCATCGCGGAGGTGTCGAAGGACGGCAGGTCGGTCAGGGCCGTCAACGGCTCGGCGAGCGCGCAGCCGAGGGCCTGCGCGAGCGGCTTGAGCACCCGCCGCAGGGGCGAACCGGCCGCGGCGGCGATGCGGCGGGCCTCGGGCCAGGGGGTGTCGCGGTGAACGTGACCGGGACGCGGCTGGTGCGGCGGATGCGGGATGTCGGTGTCCTGGTGGGCGTGGGGCACGGGGGCGGTGCCTTCCGGGCGCGGGGTCGCCGGGGCGTGCCGGTGGGGGCGGCCGCGACGCGCGTTGGCGAGAGCGAGGGCCTGGTCCAGCTCGTCGTCGACCGCCGCCTCGGCGGCCGCGAGGTCGACCGGCGGCGCGCTGTCCGGTCCGGTCGGGGTGTCCGGTCCGGTCGGGGTGTCCCGTGCGCCTCGCCTGCGGGTCTCGTCGGGTGCGCCGGGAACGCTCATGCCTCCGCTTCCCCGGCGTCCGCCTCCTTCGCCCAGCGCTCGGCCAGTTCGGCCGCCCGCCGGGCGGCCTCGGCTACGGCCTGCTCGCCGCCGCCGGCCGCGGCGGCCGCGTAGCCGACCAGGAAGGTGGTGAGGGGCGCCGCGGGGCGCGCCACCCCGTGCGCGGCGTCGCGCGCGAGATCCAGCAGCACTTTGGTGTCGACGTCGAGGTCGATGCCGAGTTCCGCCTTGACCGTGGCAATCCATTCGTCCAGCACGGTCCCATGCTCCCTGATCCGGGCCCTCGCTGTGGAGAGGTCGTCCCAGGTGTCGCAGTCGAAGGAGGCCCGGCCCGTGGGGTCGGCCAGCCGCCGCAGCCGCAGTTCCGCGGTGAGCAGGCGCAGCGGCAGACCGGACAGACCGCCGTGCTCCGAGGCGAGCAGCGCGATCTCACGGCGCAGCGACTCCGTGCGGTAGGCCGCCGCCAGCGGCTGGTCGCGGCCGTCCGGGTCGGTGAGGACGACGCCGTCGGGGGCCGCGGCGCCGTCCGGATCCCCCTGGTCGTGGCCGGACTCCGGGGCCGCCAGCTCCGTGAGCAGCGCCCTTACCGTCGCGGGGGACAGGAAGGGCAGGTCGGCGGCGAGCACGACGACGACGTCGGCGGTCACGCCCGCGCGCAGTCCCGCCGCGAGGGCGGGCAGCGGGCCGCCGCCGGGCGGTTCCTCACGGGCCCAGACGACCGGGCGGGCGGTGGCGCGGCGCGGGCCGACGACGACCGTCGTACCCGCGCCGGCGCACGCGTCCAGGACCCGGTTGATCAACGCCCGCCCCGCGACCGGCAGTCCGGGCTTGTCGGCCCCGCCGAGGCGCCGCGCGGCGCCACCGGCGAGGACGACGGCGTCGAAGGGCTCGTCTGGGGGCACGGCCGCGCCCGGCTGCGAAGTCATGCCCGGAGTATCGCCCAGTGAGCCGTGCTCACACCCCCCGCAGCAGGACCGCCGGCTGCTCCACGCAGTCGGCCACGTAGCGCAGGAACCCGCCGGCGGTGCCGCCGTCGCAGACCCGGTGGTCGAAGGTGAAGGACAGCTGCACGACCTGACGCACCGCCAGCTCCCCTTGGTGCACCCATGGCTTGGGTGCTATCCGGCCGACTCCCAGCATCGCGGCCTCAGGGTGGTTGATGATCGGCGTGGAGCCGTCGACGCCGAAGACGCCGTAGTTGTTGAGCGTGAAGGTGCCGCCGGTCAGTTCGGCCGGGGTCAGCCGGCCGGCCCGCGCGGCCTCGGTGAGCCGGACGATCTCCGCCGAGAGCTCGTCCGTGGTGCGTGCCTGCGCGTCCCGTACGACGGGGACGACCAGGCCCCGGTCGGTCTGGGCGGCGAAGCCCAGGTGCACGGCGGGCAGCCGGACGATCTCGCCGCGCTCGGTGTCCACCGTGGCGTTGAGGTCGGGGTGGCGGGCGAGCGCCGCGGTGCAGATACGCGCGAGCAGGGCAAGTACGGACACCTTCGGACCGCCCGCCGCGTTCATCGCGGCCCGCGCCGCGAGCAGTTCGGTGGCGTCGGCGTCCACCCAGCACGTGGCGTCCGGGATCTCCCGGCGGCTGCGGCTGAGCTTCTCGGCGACGGCTCCGCGGATGCCCTTGAGCGGTACGCGGGTGCCCTCGGCGGCCGGCGCCGCGGGCGCGGTCTCCGCCGCGGGCACCGCGACGGCGCGCTCGACGTCCGCACGCAGGATCAGCCCGTCGGGGCCGGTCCCCTTCAGCGCGCGCAGGTCGAGCCCGTGCTCGCGGGCGATGCGCCGCACCAGCGGCGAGATGACCGCCACCGGCCCGGCCGAGCGGTCGTCGGCCACAAGGCGCGGGGCGGGAGCAGGCGCGGGCGCGGGCGCAGGCGCGGGCGCGGTGACAACCGCGGGGGCGGCCGCCGTCGCGAGCACCTGGCGGACCCGCCGGCGCCGCGCCGCGGGACCGCTCGTCCCGTAGCCGACCAGGACGTTCCCGGAACCGGAGTCCCCGCCGGGCGCGGCACCGCCGGCGCCCGCCGGACCCGCGTCCTCCGGGGACCGGGACTCCACCGCGACGGTGATCAGCGGGCGCCCGACGTCGAGGGTCTGGCCCTCCTCGCCGAAGCGGGCGGTGACGACCCCCCCGTAGGGGCACGGCACCTCCACCACGGCCTTGGCCGTCTCGACCTCGACGACCGGCTGGTCGATGGCGACGACGTCACCGACCCGCACCATCCACCGCACGATCTCGGCCTCGGTCAGGCCCTCGCCGAGATCGGGCAGCAGGAACTCGCGGACGACGGCCATCACGCCCCTTCCCACTGCAGCCGGCCGACGGTGTCGAGGATGCGGTCGACACCGGGCAGGTGGTGCCGCTCCAGCATCGGCGGCGGATACGGGATGTCGAACCCGGCGACCCGCAGGACCGGGGCCTCCAGGTAGTGGAAGCAGCGCTCGGTGACCCGGGCGGCGATCTCCGCGCCGATGCCGCCGAAGCCGGAGGCCTCCTGGACGACGACCGCGCGCCCGGTGCGCCGCACCGACGCCACCACCGTCTCGTCGTCGAAGGGCACCAGGCTGCGCAGGTCCACGACCTCCAGGTCCCAGCCCTCGTGCACGGCGGCCTCCGCGGCCTCCATGCAGACCGGCACCGAGGGGCCGTAGGTGATCAGCGTCGCCGAGCGGCCGGGACGCCGGACCACCGCCGTGCCGATCGGCGCCACCTGCTCCGGTGCCTCCGCCGACCAGTCGGCCTTCGACCAGTACAGCCGCTTGGGCTCCAGGAAGATCACCGGGTCGTCGGAGGCTATCGACGCACGCAGCAGGCCGTAGGCGTCGGCGACGGTGGCCGGGGTGACGACGTGCAGGCCCGGGGTGTGGGTGTAGTACGCCTCGGAGGAGTCGCTGTGGTGCTCCACGCCGCCGATGCCACCGCCGAAGGGCACACGGATGGTGATGGGCAGCGGCATCGTGCCGCGCGTGCGGTTGCGCATCCGGGCGACATGGCTGACCAGCTGCTCGAACGCGGGGTAGGCAAATGCGTCGAACTGCATCTCGACGACGGGGCGCATGCCGTACATCGCCATGCCGACGGCGGTGCCGAGGATGCCGGCCTCGGCGAGCGGGGTGTCGGTGCACCGGGTGTCGCCGAATTCCGCGGCGAGGCCGTCGGTGATGCGGAAGACGCCGCCGAGGGTGCCGATGTCCTCGCCGAAGAGATGGACGGCCGGGTCGGCGGCGAGGGCGTCGCGCAGGGCCCGGTTGAGGGCCTGCGCCATGGTCGCGGGCTTGCGCGCGGCGGCGACCGGGGTCGTGGTCGTGGTGCTCATGACTGGGCCTCGGCCTCCAGCTCGGCCTGCAGCATCGCGGCCTGCTCCCGCAGCTGCGGGGTCGGCTCGGCGTAGACGTGGGCGAACAGATCCATCGGGTCCAGGACCGGGTCCTGGTTCATACGCTCGCGCAGATCGGCCGCCATGGCCTCGGCGTCCTTCTCGGCCTGCGCGGTCAGCGCCTCGTCGAGCAGGTCGCGGGAGCGCAGCGCGCGCTCCATCACGGCGATCGGGTCGTGCTCGCGCCAGGCCTCGACCTCGGCGTCCTCGCGGTAGCGGGTGGCGTCGTCGGCGTTGGTGTGGGCGTCGATGCGGTAGGTGACGGCCTCCACCAAGGTGGGTCCGCCGCCCTCGCGGGCGCGGGCGACGGCCTCGGCCAGTACCGAGTGCACGGCCGCGATGTCGTTTCCGTCCACAAGGCGGCCGGGCATGCCGTATCCGACGGCCTTGTGCGCCAGCGAGGGCGCGGCCGTCTGCTTGGCGAGGGGCACCGAGATGGCGAAGCCGTTGTTCTGCACGAGGAAGACCACGGGCGCGCGCCAGACGGCGGCGAAGTTCAGCGCCTCGTGGAAGTCGCCCTCACTGGTGCCGCCGTCGCCGACCATGGCGAGCGCCACGACGTCGTCGCCCTTGAGGCGGGCGGCGTGCGCGAGGCCGACGGCGTGCGGGAGCTGGGTGGCGAGCGGGGTGCTGAGGGGGGCGACGCGGTGCTCGTGCGGGTCGTAGCCGGTGTGCCAGTCGCCGCGCAGCAGCGTCAGCGCCTCGACGGGGTCGACGCCGCGGGCGACGGCGGCGAGGGTGTCGCGATAGCTGGGGAACAGCCAGTCCCGCGGCTCCAGGGCGAGCGCGGCGGCGATCTCGCAGGCCTCCTGGCCGGTGCTGGAGGGGTACACGGCGAGCCGGCCCTGCTTGGTCAGCGCGGTGGCCTGCCGGTTGTACCGGCGGCCGCGCACCAGCTGTCCGTACATCGAGGTCAGAAGTCCGGCATCGAGGGCGCCGGCCGCAGGGGTGCCGAGCAGCCGGTACGGCTCGGCATCGGGCAGCAGCGGCGCCGGATCGGTGCGGGGGTGCCAGACAGGCTGGTCCAGGACGGTCATCGCGAGCACCTCCTCGTGGGCGTGTTCGAATCGGGGCAGCGGGTATCGCTCCCCCTACCGATTGTTCGGTCGCCGGAGGCAGTTTGGCTACAGGTGTGTTCCGCCTGTGGACAAACGGTTCTGCACAGCCTGAGATGGAGCCAGTACGTCCATGGTAGGGAGGCTCGGGGGCGTGACGGATTCCCAAATTTCTCGGGGGAGCTCCCCCGAGGCCCAGCCCGCGGCGGCGGCCGACCCCGCCGCGGCGGTCCGGCCGCTGGACGCGATCGACCGCACGATCCTGCGCTACCTCCAGGAGGACGGCCGGGCGTCGATACGGTCGGTCGCCGAGCGGGTCCACGTGTCACGGGCGAACGCGTACGCCCGCATCAACCGGCTCATCGAGGACGGCGTCATCCGCGGCTTCACCGCCCGCGTCGACCACGAACGGGCAGGTCAGGGCGCGTCCGCGTACATCACCTTGAAGATCGTGCAGAACTCCTGGCGCACCGTGCGCGAGAAGCTGCTGGAGCTGCCGGGGGTGGCGCACATCGCCCTGGTCAGCGGGGACTTCGATGTGCTGATGCTCGTGCACACGCCGGACAACCGCAGCCTGCGGGAGCTGGTGCTCACCCGGATCCAGGCGGTGCCGGAGGTGCTCAGCAGCCGCACTCTGCTGGTCTTCGAGGAGACCGACCGGGTACTGACCGATTAGCCGGCGCCGCCCCCGCCGGAGCCGCCCGCGTACTTCGCCAGGAAGTCCGTCACGGTGGCCCAGTTGGCGTCGTCGGTGAGCATGCCCACCCCGTGCATGGGGCCGCCGACGATCTCCAGCCGGTTCTCGGGGGCCTTCGTCGTCGCCTTGTGCAGGGCCTTGCCGGCCTCGGCGAACTCGGTGTCGCCGGCCGCGGCCATGTAGAGCACCGGCGCCGTCAGACGGGGGACCGCGGAAGCGGCGTCCGTCACCCCGTAGTACTCGGGGGCGGACAGCGAGACCACGGCGTCGACCGGCGGGTTCACCTCCACGGCCCCCGCGAGGACGCCCGTGCCGCCCTTGGACGCGCCCATGAGCAGCACATGCCGGGCGCCCTTGGCGCGCAGCAGGGCCACGCCGGCGACGACCTCGGGCACCTCGCTGCCGTTGGAGTCGACGACCAGCACGCGGTAGCCGTCCCCGGCCAGCAGTTCCGCCTGCGGCATCCACTGGCACAGGTCGCCGTCCGACTGGTGCATCAGCAGCACGGCCGCGGCGCCCTTGCCGCCGAGCCAGGCGTCCACCGGGTTGCCCTCGGTGTCGTCGTAGGAGGTGGTCCCGGACTTGGCCTGTGCCTCGGTGAGACACCCGAAGTCCTCCGGCGGCGTTGCCCCGGCGGCGGCCTTCCCGTTTCCCGTGCCCCCGCAGCCCGCGAGAAGCAGCAGCACGGCGGTGGCCAGCGGGGCGCGTACACGGGCACGGACCGTCAAGGGCAGCATGCGCCGAGCGTGAGGGTTGGACTAGACCAACGTCAAGATATCCGCAGCCCGTCGAACGCCAGGCGCACCACGGCGTCCACGACCGCCGCGTCCTCCTGCTCCGCCGCCTCCGCCGCCGGCCCCGCGTTCCCGGCGCCCGGCACATGCGGCCGGTACCACTCGACAAGGGAGTTGATCATCCCGAAGAGCAGCCTGGTGGCGAGCCTCGGCGCCACGTCCACCCGCAGATCGCCCTCCGACACCGCGGACTTCAGCAGATCGGCGACCCGGTGGTCGAACTCCCTGCGGCGCTCCATGGCCCAGCGCTCGGTCTTGGTGTTGCCGCGCACCCGCAGCAGCAGCGTGACGTAGGGCAACTCCGTCATCAGCACCTCGGTGGTGCGCCGCGTGACGTACTCCAGGCGCTCGACGGCGCGCCCGCGCCGCGCCGCCGGCTCCTCCAGGATGCCGAACAGGCCGTCCAGGGCGCGCCCGACGGCCCGCTGCAGCAGTTCCTCCTTGCCCCGCACATGGTGGTAGATGGAGGACTTGGAGATGCCCGCGGCCTGCGACAGATGCTCCATGGACGTGCCGTCGTAGCCGCGCTCGTTGAAGACCTGCACGGCGACGGCGAGCAGCGAGTCCGGAGTGTAGGTGTCCCGCTTCGGGGCGGAGGTGTCGCGCGGTGCCATGGTCATGATTAGAGCAGTCCCCCCTTGGCCGCCGCGCGCCGGTTCAGCAGGCGGGACGGCGCGTAACGGCCGGTGGGACAGGCCTCGTGCAGACCGCGCAGCACCTCGACGACCCACGCCGGGCCCAGCTCGTCGCCCCACGCCAGCGGCCCGCGCGGGTAGTTCACGCCCAGCCGCATCGCGGCGTCGATGTCCTGCGGCGAGGCGACACCGCGCGCGACCGCGTCGGCGGCGAAGTCCACGAGCATCGCCACGGTACGGCTGACGATCATGCCCGGTGCGTCGTCGATGACGCTGACCTCCTTGCCCAGCGCCTGGAACAGCCCGATCGCGGCCCGCACCGTCTCCGGACGAGCCGTGTCGGCGGGTGCGACGGCGATACGGGTGGCGGCACGGTAGTCCAGCGCCAGGTCGAACTGCACCCAGTCGCCGGCGTCGTCGTCCTCCAGGTGGTCCGGCGTGGCCTGGATGCCGTTGGCCAGGTAGAGCCGCCCGCCGCCGGGCAGCTCCAGGTAGGCGTCGGAGGCGTCGGAGACGTCGCCGGCCACCACCTCGATGCCCGCCTCGGCGATCATCCCGGGCAGCCGGCCCGCCGGACCGGACGGGCTCACGTGCGCGGTCACCTTGGAGGGCGGGTCCTCGGGCCCGGCCGTGTGCGGCAGGGGCGGCGTCGCGCCCGGCGCGTGGTCGTACCAGCCGTGCCCCGCCTTGCGCCCCAGCCACCCGGACTCCACCAGGCGGCGCTGCGCGAGGGACGGGGTGAACTTCGGGTCCTGGAAGAAGGAGTCCCACACCGACCGCGTGACCGCCTCGTTCACGTCCTGGCCGATCAGGTCGGTCAGTTCGAACGGCCCCATGCGGAAGCCGCCGCTCTCCCGCAGCACCGCGTCGATGGTGGCCGGGTCCGCGACCCGCTCCTCGTACAGGCGGAACGCCTCGGCGTAGAAGGGGCGCGCGACGCGGTTGACGATGAAACCGGGGGTGTCGGTGCAGCGCACCGGAGTCTTGCCCCAGGCGGCGGCCGTGTCGTACGCGGTCTGCGCGGCCGCCTCGTCGGTGGCGGCGCCGGACACCACCTCCACCAGGGGGAGCAGCGGGGCGGGGTTGAAGAAGTGCAGCCCCACCAGGCGGCCCGGCCGGCGCAGCGCGCCGCCCACGGCGGTGACCGACAGGGAGGAGGTGTTGGTGGCCAGCAGGCAGTCCTCCGCGACCACGCTCTCCAGCGCGGTGAAGAGCTGCTGCTTGGCGCCGAGCTCCTCCAGGATCGCCTCGACGACCAGCGACGCTCCTGCCAGGTCCTCGATCGCCGGCGCGGCGGCCAGCCGGCCGCATGCCGCGTCGCGCTCCCCGGGGGTCATGCGGCCCTTCTCGACCAGCCGGTCCAGCCGCTCCGCGACGGCCCGCTCGGCCTGCTCGGCACGGCCCGGGCCGGTGTCGTGCAGCAGCACCGAGTGCCCCGCGACCAGCGCCACCTGCGCGATTCCCTGGCCCATGGTGCCCGTGCCGACAACGGCGATCGTGCTGGATCGGTCAAGAGCGCTCATCGTCGCCTCTGCTCCTCGCCACTTGTCCACAGGTTCGGCAGGCCCCCTTGTCCCGACCGAACATTCGGTTAATCTAGCCGTGTTGCCAGCACCCTGCCCACCCGTAGCACCAGCTCGACGAGGAGTTGGCCCCCATGGCTGCCGTTCTCACCGCTGTCCCGCTGATCGAAAAGCATCGCGAGACGCTCGACAAGGCCCTCGAGGCAATCCGTACTCGCGAGTACTGGTCTCCGTACCCCGAGCACCCCAAGGCATACGCCGACGCGGAGACCGGCAAGGCCGCGTTCGACGCGCTCCACGGCACCCGCTTCGACCTGGGGCAGCCCGGCACCGACGGCTGGACCGGCGGTGAGCTCTCCCCGTACGGGATCGAGCTCGGCACCGAGTACCCGCACCCCGACGTGGACGTGCTGCTCCCCGCGATGCGGGCCGCCATGCCGGCCTGGCGCGAGGCGGGCCCCGAGACGCGCGCCCTGGTGTGCCTGGAGATCCTGGCGCGGATCAACGCGCGCACCACGGAGATGGCCCACGCCGTCATGCACACCTCCGGCCAGGCCTTCATGATGGCCTTCCAGGCCGGCGGCCCGCACGCCCAGGACCGCGGTCTGGAGGCCGTCGCGTACGCCTACGCGGAGCAGGTGCGCACCCCGGGCGCGGCCGAGTGGACCAAGCCGCAGGGCAAGCGGGACCCGCTGGTCCTGCGCAAGGCCTTCACGGCGGTGCCGCGCGGCGTCGCGCTGGTGATCGGCTGCAACACCTTCCCGACATGGAACGGCTACCCGGGCCTGTTCGCCTCCCTGGCGACCGGCAACCCCGTGCTGGTCAAGCCGCACCCGCGGGCCGTGCTGCCGCTCGCGCTGACCGTGCGCATCGCGCGCGAGGTGCTCGCCGAGACCGGCTTCGACCCGAACCTGGTGTGCCTGGCGGCCGAGCGCCCCGGCGAGGGCCTGGCCAAGACCCTCGCCCTGCGGCCGGAGATCCGCATCATCGACTACACCGGCTCCACCGCCTTCGGCGACTGGCTGGAGGCCAACGCCCGCCAGGCGCAGGTCTACACCGAGAAGGCCGGCGTCAACACCGTCCTGATCGACTCCACGGACGACTACAAGGGCCTGCTGTCCAACCTGGCCTTCTCCCTGTCGCTCTACAGCGGCCAGATGTGCACCACCCCGCAGAACTTCCTCATCCCCCGCGACGGCGTGCCGACCGACGCCGGCCACAAGAGCTTCGACGAGGTGACGGCCGACCTCGCGGCGGCCGTGAGCGGTCTGCTCGGCGACGACGCCCGCGCCAACGCCCTGCTCGGCGCCCTGGTCAACCCCGATGTGAAGGCCCGGCTGGAGGCCGCCGCCTCTCTCGGCGAGGTCGCCCTCGCCTCGCGCGAGGTCGCCCACCCCGAGTTCCCCGGCGCCGTGGTCCGCACCCCGCTGATGGTCAAGCTGGACGGCGCCAAGCCGGACGACGAGGCCGCCTACATGTCGGAGTGCTTCGGGCCGGTGTCCTTCGCCGTGGCCATGGACTCCACGGACGACGCGCTGGAGCTCCTGCGGCGCACCGTCCGCGAGAAGGGCGCCATGACGGTCGGCGCCTACACGACCTCCCCCGAGGTGGAGGGGAAGGTCGAGGAGGTCTGCCTGGAGGAGGCCGCCCAGCTCTCCCTCAACCTGACCGGCGGGGTGTACGTCAACCAGACGGCCGCCTTCTCCGACTTCCACGGCTCGGGCGGCAACCCCGCCGCCAATGCCGCGCTGTGCGACGGCGCCTTCGTCGCGAACCGCTTCCGGGTCATCGAGGTCCGCCGCCCCGCCTGATCCGCGAGCGCCCGCACCACTGCCCCGTCCGGAGGAGCCCTGTCACTCCGGACGGGGCTCCTTTGTGCGCGCGTGGTGCCGCGACGCCTTCGCGCGGTTGCCGCACACCGCCATCGAGCACCAGCGGCGCCGGCGGTTCTGCGAGGTGTCGAAGAAGTGCAGGACGCAGCGGTCGTGGGCGCAGGCCCGGATCCGCCCCGGATCGGCGGCCAGCAGCTCCAGGTAGTCGTTGACGGCGATCCACGGTGCCCGCCAGGCCGGCAGGTCGGTCTCGACTTCCTCCGCCGGGCGTCCGTCGGGCCCGATGAGGCGCCGGACCCGCCCGTGGGCGAGTACCGCGTTCAGCCCGTCCAGTGCCTCCCGCGACGGCGCCCCGGGATCGCGCACCGCCACCGCGAGTGCCTCCCGGGCGGCGAGCAGCGCCTCCCGTGCCGCCGCATCCTGCGGGCAGTGCCCCGCCAGCTTGTTCGCCGCCAGCCAGACCGTCAGGCCGTCGGGCTCGGCCAGCAGGTCCCGCGGCCCGTCACCGGTCATCCACCGCGTGTTGAGGAGGTCCAGCGAAAGGGGTTCCCCGGGCAGCGGACGCGGGTCGATCACGGGCGACGACATGCCCCCCACTCTAACCCCCTTAGGGGTTGATACCGGTTGACCGTCTCCAGGCTAACCCTTACGTTCGTAGAGAACGGTTAACCCGGACGAGCCGGGCGACCACGACCGAGGGAGTCACCGCCCCCATGACCACAGCCGCCGCACCCACCTCCCTGCAGACGGGCCACGTCGGCCTCAACGTCACGGACCTCGACCGCTCCCTCGCCTTCTACCAGCGGGTCTTCGGCTTCGATGCCGCCGAGGGCGCCGACGGGGACCGCCGCTGGGCGTTCCTTTCGCTGGGCGGCGCCCTGGTCCTGACCCTGTGGCAGCAGAGCGAGGGCGACTTCGCCGCATCCCGGCCGGGCCTGCACCACCTGTCCTTCCAGGTCGACTCGGTCGAGGAGGTCCGGGCCGCCGAGGACGTGCTGCGCGAGCTCGGCGCCTCGTTCGCCCACGACGGCGTGGTCCCGCACGGCGAGGGCGCCCCGTCCGGCGGCATCTTCTTCGCCGACCCGGACGGCATCCGGCTGGAGATCTTCACCGCCTCCGGCGCCGACACCGCCCCCGCACCGCACGCGGAAGCCCCCACCTGCGGGTTCTTCTAACCGCGCGCAACGCACACGCGCACGTCCCGACCCGCTGTCCAGGAAGGACCACGGCATGACGACCGACACGGCGGGCACCTACCACCCCGGCGAGCGGGCCGTGCAGACCCGCGCCGGCGTCCTGGTCCGCGCCGACCATGTGGGCCGCGGCATCCGTGACGACGTCCCCGCCGTCGCCGCGGCCTTCCTGGAACAGCGCCGGATGATCGTCGTCGGCGCCGCCGACGCACGGGGACGGCTGTGGGCCTCGCTGCTCACCGGCCCGCCCGGCTTCGTGCGCTCCCCCGACGCGCACACGGTCGCCGTCACCGCCCGGCCGCACCCCGACGATCCGCTGGCCGCCGCCCTCGCGGGCCCGGCCCGGGTCGGGACGATCACCGTCGAACCGGAGACCCGGCGCCGTATGCGGGTCAACGGCACCGCCCGCCCGGACGGCGACGGCCTGCTGATCCGCACCGAGCAGGTGTACGCCAACTGCCCCAAGTACATCCAGCGACGCGAGCTGACCGCCGCGGGGCTGCCCCCGGCCACGGGCGGCCGCGCCACGCACGGCAGCGGGCTGACCGCCGCCCAGCAGGAATGGATCCGCGCCGCGGACACCTTCTTCGTCGCGACATCCGGCCCCGACGGTGCCGCCGACGCCTCCCATCGCGGTGGCAACCCCGGCTTCGTGACGGTGACGGACGACCACCGGCTGCGCTGGCCGGACTACAGCGGCAACTCCATGTTCATGACGCTGGGCAACATCACCACCCGGCCCGCGACCGGGCTGCTCTTCCCCGACTGGCGGACCGGCGGCGTCCTCATGCTGACCGGCACGGCCCGCGTCGCGTGGGACGGCGACCCGGACGGCGAGGACGGACGCGGCGTGGACTTCACCGTCACCGAGGCCGTCGAACTGCCCGGCCTGAGCACCCTGCGCTGGGGCGCCCCCGAGTTCTCCCCCGCCAATCCGCCGGTCCGGGAGGCCTGAGCGCTGCCCCTAGGCTGAGGCCATGAGCACGGACGACACCCGGCGGATCACCCGGGAATGGCGGGAGGCCGCACCTGGAGCCGTCCTGCTGGACGGCTTCCACGCGCTGAAGCACGCGCTGCGCTTCGGGGCCCGGATCCACACCGTGCTCACGTCCGACAAGGCCGCGGTCCTGGCCCTGGCGGCCGACCTGGCCGAGGACGTGGCCGCGGCCGTCGACACCCAGGCCGTCGAGGTCCCCGCGGACGTCCTGCGCGAACTCGTGCCCCGGATCCACCCGACGGGCATCGCCGCCCTCGCCGCGCGCCCCGGCCGGGAGGCGAATCTGCGCGTCCTGTCCGAGCAGCCGCGCAAGGCGCCCGTCGTCGTCCTCGACGGCCCGCGCAATCTCGGCAACGTCGGCGCCGTCATCCGTCTCGCGGCGGGCTTCGGCGCCACCGGAGTCGTCACGGTCGGCGGCCCCGACGACCTGGACCCCTGGCACCCGAACGTCGTCCGGGCCGGGGCCGGGCTGCACTACGCGACCGCGGTGGAGCGGCTGGCCCCCGACGCGCTGCCCCCCGGACCGCTCTATGTCCTGGACCCCGAGGGCGAGGACATCCGCCGCGTACCCCTTCCCGACGACGCGCTGCTGGCCTTCGGCTCGGAGCGGCACGGGATCTCGCCCGGTCTGCGGGCCCGGGCCACCCGGCTGCTGGCCGTGCCGATGCGCCCCCAGGTCTCCAGCTTCAACCTCGCGACGACGGTCGGCATGGCCCTGTTCCACTGGCTGCCGGACACGGCCGCCGTCACACCGGAAGGTCCGTAGCCGCGGGCTCCGCGGTGCCGCGGCCGGGGGCCGGCACCACGGGGCGCCCGCCGGCGTCGCCACGGCCCGCGCGTCCCCGGCGCACCAGCCGGCCGGCGCGGTCGCCGGCCCAGCGCAGGAAACCCGTCGGAAGGAAGACCGCGTCGGCCGCGATCATCGCCAGGGAGAAGATCGGCAGGCCGAGGACGACGGCGATCGAGGCGTGCTCAACGATCATCAGCGCGAGCAGCACGTTCTTCACGCGGCGGTTGAAGAGGGTGAACGGGAAGGCGACCTGGACGATCACCGTCCCGTACGTGATCACCATGACCATCAGGCCGCTGCTCGCCATCGCGTGCGACAGCTCCGGCCACGGGCTGAAGTCGTCCAGGTGGAGCGGGTAGTACAGCGCGGTGCCGTCCTGCCAGCGCGAGCCCTGGATCTTGTACCAGCCGGCCGTGGCGTAGATCAGGCACACCTCGACGACGATGACCAGCATCGCCGCGTTGTGCGTGATGTTGGCGAACACGTCGAGGAGCGTGCGCGGCTCACCGGGCGCATAGCGGCGCACTGCCCACCACACCGCCTGGAGCAGCAGGACGCCCCAGAGGAACGGGGTCCAGCCGAGCCACGGCAGCATCCCGTCGGCCCAGGTCAGGCCGGTGCTGCCGAGCAACTGCGCGATCAGGAGGAACAGGCCCAGGACGATCCACAGGGCGATCCCGGTGGCCTCGCCCTGCTGCTCGTCCCCGCTGCGCGCGCGGCGGCGGGCGTCGAGCGACCACACCTGGCCGCAGCGGGTGAAGACCAGGTAGATCGCCATCAGGTGGACGACGTTGTCGCCGCCGTCCCCCATGAAGACGCTGCGGTTCTGCAGCGACAGCACGCCGATCATGAACAGCAGCGAGGCGGTCCGGGTGCGCCAGCCCAGCAGCAGCATGACGCTCGCGGCGATGCCGGCGGCATAGACGAACTCGAACCAGACGCGACCGTCGCTCCACATCAGGACGGTGAAGGCGTGGTTGTCCGCGATCAGCCGGCTCGCCTGGGCCCAGCCCCACACGCCGTCGGGTCCGTAGAGCTCGTCGCGGTGCGGGAACTCGCGGAGCAGGAACAGCAGCCAGGTCAGCGCGATGCCGATCCGGACGACCGCGCTCTGGTACGGGCCGATGGCGGTGCCGGTGACGCGGACGAGGGCGCGTGTCAGCCCGCGGTCGGCCGCGGTGGCCAGGCCCGCGAAGGGCGACGGCACCTCGGACGGAGTGGGAACGGGCGCGGAAGCGGGGTCGGGAACGGGCGAGGGAGCCGGGACAACGGAGTGGTCCGGAGTGTTCACGGGCTCGGTCACGACGCGTCCTCCTGCCCCGCGGCGGCGGACTGGCTCCGCGGGGTCGCGATCCACCACGGGAGCACCTGGAAGGTGGTGCGCGTGTCGGTGTTCTCGGGGTTCCAGACCGGTGCGGCGACCGCCGTCGTGCCGGTGCGCACCTGGACGCGTTCCACGTCGCCGCCGTCGAGCCGGGGGCCGAGGCGCCGCTCCACGATCCTTTGCAGGTACTCGCGGCTGAGGTCGCCGCGCAGGCCGATCGGCTTGTTCTGGTCGCCGTGCGTGGTGCTGTAGAAGGTCCAGGCCCGGCGCAGCTCGTTCTGCTGGGTGTGGCTGGGGGCGATGTTGTGCCGGATCGCGGCGATGTCCATGGCCGTGAGGTCGACCCAGCCGGTGGTCGACTCGCCGGCGTCCGCCTTGCGGACCTCGGCGCGCGCCCAGACGTGGATGTTCTGCTGGAGCGGGTTGGGCGCGAAGAGCTTCCAGTTCTGCTCGAACTCGGGGTAGACGTAGTCGCCGACCAGGTCGCCGTGCTGCTTGGAGAGGGTGTTCTCCGGGGCGACGTGCAGGAACACCATGAGGAGGTGCACGGCCACCCCGACCAGCGCCGCGGCCAGCGCGAACGCGACCGCGATCCGGGAGGGCCGCGACAGCGCGAATATCCCGGTCGCTCCCCCGGGCCCTTCGGGTGGCTCCATGGTGGCTCTCGCTCCTGTTCCCGTGCGTCCGGTGTGTCCGGTACATCCGGCGGGTCCGGCGTCCCGCGCGGTTCACTCAGCACGGAACGGTACTCATGCCACGCAGCGGCGGTACAGCCGTCCCGGCCTTCGGTACCGGCCGGCGGGCTCCGCGGCGGCCGGCGCGGCAGCGCCACGAGGGGGTGCGGCGGCCCCTCGCTCGCGGTTTTCCACAGGCCCCGCCCGGCCTTGACACCCTCCCGGGCACCCCCGACCATTGAACCGAACGATCGGTCGGTCGGGAGGGAAGGGGCCTCGCATGACGACAGCGGCCGCGGCCGGGGAGAGCACGGAGACCACGGAGACGGGATCCGGACTCCTCGCCGCATTCGACGCGGCGGTCGCCGCCGAAGCGAGGATCGAGCCTCGCGACTGGATGCCGGACGCCTACCGGGCCACGCTGGTCCGGCAGATGGCACAGCACGCCCACTCCGAGATCATCGGCATGCAGCCGGAGGCCAACTGGATCACCCGCGCGCCCTCCCTGCGGCGCAAGGCCATCCTCATGGCCAAGGTCCAGGACGAGGCCGGCCACGGCCTGTACCTCTACAGCGCCACCGAGACCCTCGGCGTCAGCCGCGACGAGCTGCTCGACAAGCTCCACGCCGGCCGTCAGCGCTACTCCTCGATCTTCAACTACCCCACGCTGACCTGGGCCGACGTCGGCGCCATCGGCTGGCTCGTGGACGGCGCCGCGATCACCAACCAGGTGCCGCTGTGCCGCTGCTCCTACGGCCCGTACGCCCGCGCCATGATCCGCATCTGCAAGGAGGAGTCCTTCCACCAGCGCCAGGGGTACGAGCTGCTGCTCGCCCTCAGCAAGGGCACCGCCGAGCAGCACGCCATGGCCCAGGACGCCGTCGACCGCTGGTGGTGGCCCTCGCTGATGATGTTCGGCCCGCCCGACGGCGAGTCCGCCCACTCCGCCCAGTCCACGATCTGGAAGATCAAGCGGCACTCCAACGACGAACTGCGGCAGCGCTTCGTGGACATCTGCGTCCCCCAGGCCGAGATCCTCGGCCTCACGCTCCCCGACCCCGACCTGCGGTGGAACGAGGAGCGCGGCTGCCACGACTACGGAGCCATCGACTGGACCGAGTTCCAGGAAGTCCTGCGCGGCAACGGGCCGTGCAACGAACAGCGCCTGAGCCAGCGGCGCACCGCCCACGAAGAGGGCGCGTGGGTCCGCGAGGCGGCCGCCGCCCATGCGGCCAAGCAGCAAGCGGCCCGTCGCACGGCCGGGACCGAAGGGGGAGAGCGATGACGACCAGCGCCCAGGAGTGGCCGCTGTGGGAGGTCTTCGTCCGCAGCCGACGCGGACTGAGCCACACCCACGCCGGCAGCCTGCACGCCCCGGACGCCACCATGGCGCTGCGGCAGGCCCGCGACCTGTACACCCGGCGCAGCGAGGGCGTGTCCATCTGGGTGGTCCCCTCCACCCAGATCACCGCCTCCTCGCCCGACGAGAAGGACCCCTTCTTCGCCCCGTCCGCGGACAAGCCGTACCGCCACCCGACCTTCTACGAGATCCCCGAGGGAGTGGAGCACCTGTGAACGCCGCACTCGCACTGGGGGACGACGCGCTGGTGCTCGCGCAGCGCCTGGGGGAGTGGGCGGGGCACGCCCCGGTCCTGGAGGAGGAGGTCGCCCTCGCCAACATCGCCCTCGACCTGCTCGGCCAGGCCCGCGTGCTGCTGTCCCTCGCCGGTGACGAGGACGCACTCGCCTACCTGCGCGAGGAGCGGGAGTTCCGCAACCTCCAGCTCGTCGAGCAGCCCAACGGCGACTTCGCCCACACCATCGCCCGCCAGCTCTACTTCTCCCTGTACCAGGAGCTGATGTACGGCGAACTGGCCCGCGCCAAGGGCGGCCCCGAGGTGACCGGTCTCGCCGCGCTCGCCGGCAAGGCCGTCAAGGAGGTCGCCTACCACCGCGACCACGCCGTCCAGTGGACCCTGCGCCTCGGCGACGGCACCGAGGAGAGCCGGACACGGATGCAGCGCGCCCTGGACACCTTGTGGCGCTACACCGGCGAGATGTTCCAGCCCGTCGAAGGCCTGCCGGTGGCCCTCCCGCAGCTGCGCGAGCCCTGGCTCGCCGCCCTCTCCGACGTCCTCGGCCGGGCCACGCTGACGCTCCCCGAGGGCCCCAGCACGACACCCTGGTCCGCCGGGGCCGGCCGGCAGGGCATCCACACCGAGCCCTTCGGGCGGATGCTCGCGGAGATGCAGCACCTGCACCGCGCACACCCGGGGGCGACATGGTGACCGCGGGCCTCAGCGCGCTGGAGGCGGAGCTGCGCGCGGCCGTCGGCGCCGTGCCCGACCCCGAGCTGCCCGTCCTCACCCTCCAGGACCTGGGCATCCTCCGCGGCGTCCACCTCACCGGCCCCGGCAGCGTCGAGGTCGAGCTCACCCCGACCTACACCGCCTGCCCCGCCCTGGACACCATGGCCGCGGACGTGACGCAGGTGCTGCGCGAGCGCGGCATGACCGAGGTGTCGGTCCGCACGGTGCTCTCACCGCCCTGGTCCACCGACGCCATCACCGACGAGGGCCGCCGCAAGCTCACCGAGTACGGCATCGCTCCCCCGCGGCAGGCCGCGCCCGGCGGCGGGCCGATACCGCTGGAGCTCGCGGTGCGCTGCCCGCACTGCGGCTCCCTCGACACCGTCCTGCTCAACCGCTTCTCGTCCACCTCGTGCAAGGCGCTGCGCCGCTGCGAGAGCTGCCGCGAGCCGTTCGACCACTTCAAGGAGCTGTAGATGGCACCCGTCCCCGGGGCGCATGGCGCCTTCCACCCGCTGCGGGTGGCGGAGGTCGACCGGCTCACGGACGACGCGGTGGCCGTCACCCTCGATGTGCCCGAGGAACTGGGCGAGATCTACCGCTACACGCCCGGCCAGCACATCGCCCTGCGCCGCACGGCCGACGGCCGCGAGATCCGGCGGACGTACTCACTGTGCGACCCGGCACCGCACGGGGCCGCGCCGCGCACCCTGCGGGTGGGCGTGCGGCTCGTGGAGGAGGGCGAGTTCTCGACCTTCGCCCACAAGGAACTCGCGGTGGGCGACGTCCTGGAGGCGATGAGCCCGGCCGGGCGCTTCGTCCTGCACCCGCGGCCGGGGCACTTCGCGGCGGTGGTCGGCGGCAGCGGGATCACCCCTGTGCTGTCGATCGCCTCGACCCTGCTGGCCCGTCAGCGGGACGCCAGGTTCTGCCTGATACGCAGCGACCGCACCGCGGCGTCCACGATGTTCCTCGAAGAGGTCGCCGACCTGAAGGACCGTTACCCGGACCGCTTCCAGCTGGTCACGGTGCTCTCCCGCGAGGAGCAGCAGGCGGGGCTGCCGTCCGGCCGGCTCGACAAGGAGCGGCTGACCGGTCTGCTGCCGTCCCTGCTGCCGGTCGAGCGGATCGACGGCTGGTTCCTGTGCGGCCCCTACGGGCTGGTGCAGGGCGCCGAGCGGGCGCTGCGCGGCCTCGGGGTGACCCGCGGCCGCATCCACGAGGAGATCTTCCATGTGGACGCCGCACCGGTGAGCGCCGCGGCCGCCGGTGCCCACGAGGGCGCCACCGTGCGCGCGACCCTCGACGGGCGGGCCGGCAGCTGGCCCTCGCAGGGCGGTGAGTCGGTGCTGGAGACGGTGCTCCGCAACCGGGCGGACGCGCCCTACGCCTGCAAGGGCGGAGTGTGCGGGACCTGCCGGTCAAAGCTGGTCTCCGGCGAGGTGCGGATGGACCGGAACTTCGCCCTGGAGCCCGAGGAGATCGAGGCGGGATACGTGCTGGCCTGCCAGTCGCGCCCGGTCACCTCCTCAGTGGAGGTGGACTTCGACGCCTGACCGGCCCCCTCACGACGCCTGACCCCGCGGCCGGGGCCGCCCGGCCGCAGGGCTCAGAGCACGTACGCCTGGTCGCCGCCGTCCGCCACCAGCGGGCGGCCCGCGGCCTCCCAGCCGAGCATGCCGCCGTCGACGTTCACCGCGTCGATCCCCTGCGCGACCAGGTACTGCGTGACCTGCGCCGACCGGCCGCCGACCCGGCAGACCACGTGCACACGGCCGTCCTCCGGCAGCTCCGCGAGACGGGCCACGACCTCGCCCATCGGGATGTGCACCGCGTGCTCGGCGTGCCCCGCGTTCCACTCGTCGTGCTCGCGGACGTCCAGCAGATAGCCGTCGGCCGGCACCTGCACGGGGTCCACCGCGGGCAGCTGGGCGTTGAACATGGCAAGGACTCCTTCGATAGGGCGTGCGGTCCGACGGTACCCCGGACGCTACTCGGGGCCCTTCTCGGACCGGACGAGCTCCGCGAGCCGCGCCTCGCGGTTGGCGACCTGGTTGAGCAGGCTCTCGGCGATCTCGTTCAACAGACTGTCCGGATCGTCCGGGGAGAGCTTCATCATCTGCGCGATCGCGCTCTCCTCCAGCTCCGCCGCCGAGGCGGCGAGCTGCTCCTTGCGCTGCGCCAGCCACTCCAGCCGGGCGTAGAGCACCTCGCCCTCGCTGGGCTGCTGCTCTTCCGGCACCGGCCCGGCCTCCCACTCGGCCGCCAGCTCGCGCAGCCGCTCCTCGTCGGCGTAGGCGTACGCCTCGTTGACCCGGGCGATGAACTCGCTGCGGCGCTCCTGCTCCGCCTCGTCCTGCGCCAGGTCGGGGTGCGCCTTGCGGGCCAGCTCACGGTAGAGGCGCTGCGCCTCCTTGCCGGGCCGGACGCGGCGCGGCGGGTGGGGGTCCTCGCTGGGCCGGACGCCGTCGGAGCCGAGCAGCCCCCCGAACAGTTCCTCGACCCCCGGCATGGGCATCACAAGGGCCCGGGCCTCCCAGGCACGCCGGATGTCGTCCCGGTCGCCGCTCTTGGCGGCGACCGCCTCGGCGATCAGCGCGTCGAGCTCGTCGAGCCGGGCGTACATGGGCCCGAGCTTCTGATGGTGCAGCCGGGAGAAGTTCTCGACCTCCACCCGGAAGGTCTCCACCGCGATCTCGAACTCGATCAGTGCGTGCTCGGCGGCCCGCACGGCCTGCGCCAGCCGGTCCTGCGGATCGGAGGAGGCGGCGGTCGTTTCAGTGCCGGAGGTTTTCTTCACCGGTCCAGCCTACGAGGCCGAACGGGTGCCGGTCACAAGGTCCGTGAGCCTGCTCACGCCCCGCGTGCCCCGTCGGCGCGCTCCTGTGCGCTCCGGCGCGCGCCCCGCGCACATGAGCGCACTCGGACGCCCCACCGCCGCCCCGCGGAAGACGTGCCCCCGGCGCACTCCCGGACCGCCCGCGCAGGCCCCTCCAGCCCCCCCCAGGCCCCCGCGGGCCCCTCCGCGCCCCTTCGCCACCCAGACCCGGGATCCGCCTCAGATGCCCGTCTCCGCCGCGATCCGCCCCGCCCGGACCGCCGCCAGCAGTTCCGCGTGGTCCGCCTCCGTACGGTCCGCGTACGCGACCGCGAACGCCGCCACCGCCTCGTCCAGCTGCTCCCCCTTGCCGCAGTAGGCGGCGATCAGCCGCGGGTCCGCGTTGTGCGCGTGCGCCCGGGCCAGCAGCGCCCCCGTCATCCGCGCGTAGTCGTCGATCAACCCGGCCCGCAGCGACGCGGGGTCGACGCTGCCCTTGCGGTTGCGGAACTGCCGCACCTGGTACGGGCGCCCCTCCACGTCCGCCCACCCCAGCAGACTGTCGCTGACGACCTGCATCCGCTTCTGCCCCATCACCACGCGCCGCCCCTCGTGCCCGGCCGCGGGCGTGTCGAAGCCGGCCCGCGCCAGGTGCGGCACCAGCGCCGACCGCCGCGCCTCCTTCACCTGGAGCACCAGCGGCTCCCCGTGGTGGTCCAGGAGCAGCACCACGTACGAGCGTGTGCCCACGCTGCCGGTGCCGACCACCCGGAACGCCACGTCGTGCACCGCGTAGCGGGACAGCAGCGGCCACCGGTCCTCGCCGACCGTGGCCAGGTAGCCGTCCAGGGACAGCGCGCCCGCGACGGCCGCCGCCTCCGCGTCGGGCACCCGGCGCAGCACCGGCGGCGCGTCGACGAAGCGCCGTCCGCCGCCCCCGTCCGGCTCGGTGGCACGGGCGGCGAACTTGGCGCTGGTGTTGCGCCGCGCCTTCTCGCCGACCCGGCGCAGCGTGCCGGCCAGGTCGCGGGCGTCGGCGTGGGTGACCAGTTCCTCGTCGGCGATGGCGTGCCAGCCCTCCATGACCGGCAGTTTGGCCAGCAGCCGCATGGTGCGCCGGTACGCGCCGACCGCGTCGAAGGCGGCACCGCGGCAGATGTCCTCGTCCGCGCCGGCCTCGCGTCCGGCGAGCACCAGGGAGACGGCGAGCCGTTTGACGTCCCATTCCCAGGGGCCGTGCACGGTCTCGTCGAAGTCGTTGATGTCGATGACCAGGCGGCCGCCGTGGTCGCCGTACAGGCCGAAGTTGGCGGCGTGGGCGTCGCCGCAGATCTGGGTGCCGACGCCGGTGACCGGGGTGCCGGCGAGGTCGCCCGCCATGAGTCCGGCCGAGCCGCGCAGGAACGCGAAGGGGCTCGCGGCCATCCGCCCCACCCGCAGCGGCACCAGGCCGGGGATGCGCCCCTCGCCGGAGGCGAGCACCGACTCCACGGCCCCCTGCCGGCCGTCCTCGGACGCGAGTTCGGCGTGCGTCTCGCGCGGCACCCGCCGGCGCAGAGCCCGGCCCTGCTCCTTGGGGGCGCCGTCGTGCGGCCACCGCGCGAACCCGGGGATGTGCGGAATTCTGTGCTCCGCCTGCTGCACCTGCTCCACGCGCCTCTCCACCCCTTCGGGCCATGCCCGGTTGGTCACTCCTGGGGGCAATCTAGCCATTTACCGGACCGCGTCCGTTGTTTCATGCTTGCCTGAACACGAACGAACCGACCCTGATTGCTCCTTCAGCCTTCCGCGCCGAACCGCAGCCGAACCGCAGGTACCCGACGTTGGATGAGATGACCAGGCTCCCTGCCACCGCCACCACCACCGCGCTCGCGGCCACGGGTGTGTCCGCCCTGCTGCGCCTCGCCGTCGTGTGCGTCGACCCCGACGGGGACATCTCGTACTGGAACCGCGGCGCCGAGGAGCTGTTCGGGCACCGCTGGGAAGGCGTGTTCGGCCGCCCGTCGACCGGTCTGCTGCCCCACGCCCCGGGCCCGGCCGGGCCGTCCGGGGTGCCGGGACCGGCAGTCCCGCCGGGGCCGCCCGGCCGGTCCACGGCCACCGGGCAGGACGTCCTGGAGCTGCTGGACGACCTCACGGAGCCCGCGTGGGCGGGCAGCCTGCCCGCCACCGACCGCGACGGCGCCGTCAAGGACGTGATGTGGTGGTCGTACCGGATCATGGAGCCGGCCGGCCGCAGCCTGCTGCTGATCGCCGCCAACGCCCGCCCGCTGCGCGACACCGGGCCCCGGCTCGCGCTCGGCGACCGCCTCCTGCCGTACGCCGCCGACAGCTCGGCGCTGCGCGGGGGCGTCCGTGTCGCCGCGCGCCTCGCACCGGTCCCCGATCCCGGGCACGCCGGGCATCTGGCGGCACGGCTCGGCTCGGTGCTGCCCCGGGTCAGTGCGGGGCGGCTGGAGCGGATCATGCAGCAGATCGTTCCGCTGGGATACCCGGCGGTCGAGGTGGACGGCACGCTGCCGCTGCCCGTCCTGCCCGAGGAGTACGAGGCCGGCGCGGTGCGGGCGGCGCCCGCCAACCCCGGCACCGGCCGCACGGCCCGGGCGACCCGTCCGGCCTACCGCGAGCTGCTCCCGGGCCCGCGCACCGACGGGGCCCCGCCGGCGCTCGCCCCCGCTCCCGCTCCGGCGCTCGCCCCCGGGCATGTGCTGGACGAGCAGCTGGCGCTGCTCCGCGAGACGGGTGCCAAGGTCGGTTCCACCCTCGACCTGGAGACAACGGCACGCGAGCTGTGCGCGGTCACCGTGCCGCGGTTCGCCGACTTCGCGGCGGTGCTCGTCGTGGACCAGCTGTTCTCCGACACCGAGCTGCCCAAGGACGACCGGGCGGGGGACACGATCATCGCCCGCCGGGTGGCGGTCGCGCACACCGCGGCGACCCCCGGCTCGTGGGCGGCCGCCCTGCCGGAGGGCGAGTTGATCCCGTTGCCCGCCGACAGCACCCCGCGCATCGGGGAGCCCCTGGTCGTGCCGGTGATAGACCCCGCGATCGCCCGCGACATCGCCGTGGACCTGGGAGTGCCGGGACTCGGACCGCTGCTGCCGGACCGCTCGATGATCGTGGTGCCGCTGACGGCGCGCGGCACGGTGCTGGGCCGGATGTGCTTCCTGCGGCACCCGGGCCGTCGCCCCTTCGACGCCAAGGACGCCGCGACGGCCTCCGAGGTGGCCGCGCGCGGCGCCGTCCACCTGGACAACGCGCGGCTGCACCGGATGGAGTCGCGGGCCGCGGCCACCCTTCAGCGCAGCATGATGCCAACCCGGCCGCCGCGCCTGCCCGGGGTGCGGATCGCCCACCGGTACATGCCCGGTGACCGCCAGGCGCAGGTCGGCGGCGACTGGTTCGACGCCATCCAGCTGCCGGGCGGCCGGGTCGCGCTGATCGTGGGCGACGTGATGGGGCACGGACTGCTGTCGGCCGCGGTGATGGGCCAGTTCCGGACCTCGGTGATCACCATGGCCGCGCTCGACCTGCCGCCCGCCCAGCTGCTGCGCCACCTGGACAACCTCGCCCACCGGCTCGGCGCCGAGCACCTGGCGACCTGCGTGTACGCGGTCTACGACCCGATCCACCGCACCCTGACCCTGGCCAACGCCGGTCACATCCCGCCGGTGCTGGCCCGGCACGACGGCCGCAGCGAGCTGCTGCAGATCCCCAAGGGCGCCCCGATCGGGGTGGGCGGCGTGCCCTTCGAGACGGTGGAGATCCCGGTCCCGGACGGCAGTTGGCTGGTGCTGTGCACCGACGGGCTGGTGGAGGTGCGCGGGCAGGGCATAGACGCCGGTCTGGCGGCGCTCTGCGCGAACGTCATCGAGCCGCAGCAGACCCCGGAGGACGTCTGCGAGCAGATCCTCAGCCGCGTCCACTCCGACGACCGGCGTGACGACGTGGCACTGCTGGTCGCCAACTTCCAGGGCATTCCGTCGCAGGACGTCGCCGAGTGGCAGCTGTCGCTGGACCCGTCCGACGTCGGCAGGGCGCGGGCGCTCACCCGCGCGCAGCTGGCCGAATGGGGGCTGGAGGGGCTCGGCGAGCTGACGGAGCTGCTGGTCAGCGAGCTGGTGACCAATGCGCTGCGGGCCGCGTCGCACGAGGTCTCGCTGCGGTTGATGCGGGTCGGCAAGCTGCTGGTCGAGGTGAGCGACGACGACCACAACCTGCCGCAGCTGCGGCGTGCGGACGCCGACGACGAGGAGGGCCGCGGGCTGGCCCTGGTGAGCAACCTCTCACGGCGCTGGGGCACCAGCCGCAAGGCCGTCGGCAAGGTCGTCTGGTTCGAGCTGCCACTGCCCTCCTGAACGGCAGCGCCCCGCCCGGAACCGGGACAGTGACGCCCGTGCCGGAGGCGGCACGTATGTCGAGGCGGCCGGTCTCCGGCTCCCGCAAACCCGCCGAGGGGGGCAGCTGATGGGGATGCTCGCCGAGGAGCCCGCCGCCGCCATCGGGCCGGAGCTCGGTGCAGGGGTTCTCACCCGGCAGGTGATTCTCCGCCAAGGGCCGCACCGAGGGCCTCGCCCGCCTCGGTCAGCCGGTAGCTGACCCGCAGCGGCGGCCCGGCATCCACCTCGCAAACGGCCGCAGGCCGTCCGGTTCGAGCTGCCACTGCCCTCCTGAACGGCAGCACCCCGGGCGACGACGCCCGGCACGCGTCGGGCGAAATGGCCTCGCCCGCCTCGGTCAGCCGGTAGCTGACCCGCGCAGCGGCGGCCCCGCATCCACCTCGCGGACGACCAGCCCGGCCGCAAGGCCGTCGGCAGGGCCGCTGGGTTCGAACGACCGCCGCCCCGCCCGGAAGCCGGACAGCGACGCCCGGCACGCGCGGCTCAGCGGGCGTCGGGCCGGAGCTCGGTGCAGGGGTTCTCGCCGGGCAGGTGGTTCTCCGCCCAGCGGCCGAGTTCGCCCAGGGCCGGACCGAGGGCCTCGCCCGCCTCGGTCAGCCGGTAGCTGACCCGCAGCGGCGGCCCGGCATCCACTTCGCGGACGACAAGCCCGGCCTCGGCCAGCTCCGTGAGCCGGTCGGAGAGCATGCGCTCGCTGATGCCGGGGATGGCTCGGCGCAGCTCGGCGAAGTAGGCCGGCCGCTGTGTGAGAACCGCCACGACCAGGCCGGTCCAGCGCTTGCCGAGAAGCCCGAACACGCGCGTCAGGCCGCTGTCCACGCGTGCGCACTGCTCGGGCGGATGGTCCGCCTGCTCGATCCCCTGTGCCATGCCCCCACGATACCGCCCTTGTCACTAGCGGCTGCAAAAAAGTAAGCTCCTGTGATAGCAATAGCTGCGCACGAAGACATAGCTGCGAAGTTTTCATTCACAGCGAAGCAAAAGGAAGTGAGCACCTCCATGCCCACGCTGCTGCACATCGACTCGTCCATCTGGCCCGCCGAGAGCTCCGCCTCACGGGACGTCGCCGCCACCTTCCGCAAGGAGTGGGAGGCCCAGCACCCGGGCGGCGAGGTGATCTACCGGGACCTTTCCGCCGAGCCCGTGCCGCACATCGACGCCGCCGCCTACACCGCGGGCGCCGAGCACCCGGTCCGCAACGAGCTCGCCGACGAGCTGGAGCGCGCCGACGCCGTGCTGATCAGCGCGCCGATGTACAACTACACAATTCCGTCGACCCTGAAGGCCTGGCTGGACCAGGTGATCATCCTGGGCCGCACCGCGGGCGAGCACCCCTCCGCGGCCGACACCCCGGTGGTCGTCGTCGCCAGCCGCGGCGGCGGTTACGGCCCGGGCACGCCGCGCGCCGACTTCGAGTTCGTCACGAACTACCTGGAGAAGGTGCTCACCGGGGGCCTCGGCATCAAGGAACTGCACTTCATCGTTCCGGAGCTGACCCTGGCCCGGGTCGTGCCCGCGATGGCCGACCTGGTCGACCTCTCCGACGCCTCCAAGGCCACCGCCCACGAGCAGGCCGGCGCCAAGGCCAAGGAGCTCGCCTCGCGCATCGCCGCCTGACCGCGGCGGCGCGCGACCCGCTCCACCCCGCACGGCCGCGGCACCCCCGAGCCGCGGACCCCCGACACGCGAAGGGCCGCGTGGCAGTTGCCACGCGGCCCTTCGCCGTCGTCACCGCGGGCCCGGGGCCCGCGTGTCGTACGTGCGCCCATGGGGGCGCGGGACGTCAGAGGTTGACGCCGAAGTCCTGTGCGATGCCGCGCAGGCCGGAGGCGTACCCCTGGCCGACGGCACGGAACTTCCACTCGGCGCCGTTGCGGTACAGCTCGCCGAAGACCATGGCGGTCTCGGTGGAGGCGTCCTCGGTGAGGTCGTAGCGGGCGAGCTCGTTGTTGTCGGCCTGGTTCACCACGCGGATGAACGCGTTGCGGACCTGGCCGAAGGACTGCTGGCGGCTCTCGGCGTCGTAGATCGACACCGGGAAGACGATCTTGGAGACCTCGGCGGGGACCGTCGCCAGGTTCACCTTGACCTGCTCGTCGTCGCCCTCGCCCTCACCCGTGAGGTTGTCGCCGGTGTGCTCCACCGAACCCTCGGGGCTCTTGAGGTTGTTGAAGAAGATGAAGTGCTTGTCCGAGACGACCTTGCTTTCGGCGTTGACCAGCAGCGCGCTCGCGTCGAGGTCGAAGTCCGTGCCGGTGGTCGTGCGCACGTCCCAGCCGAGACCGACGGTGACCGCGGTCAGTCCCGGGGCCTCCTTGGTCAGCGAGACATTGCCGCCCTTGGAAAGGCTGACACCCATGGGATCTCCCTGCTCAATCCGGCGCGGGCCGCGCCCCTTGACGATTCCTTTGCCCATCGCGTACAACGGGCCGCCGCGCGCGCGGGTTCCCGCCGCCGCACCGCTTCACCTGAGTGCCGCAGCGCGGCTCGTCACAGCGCCCGTACGCTCTCCAGCTCCGCCGCGAACAGCACCGCGGGATCGAAGCCCATCCCGGTGAAGTGGCCGGCGAGCTCCAGCGAGAGGACGCCGTGCAGCCGCGTCCACACCGCCAAGGCCCGGCGCAGCCCCGCCTCCGGGGCGGGGTGGCCGCCGGTCCACTCCCGGTGCGCGGCAAGGTGCTCGTCCAGGGCCGCACCGGCCGGGCCGGGGGAGGCGCCGGGCGCCGCGGCGGAGGGCTCCGCGCAGGCGTCGAGCAGCGTCGCCATGATCTCCCGGGCGATGCCGGTGATGTCGTCGGGCGCCTGGTAGCCCGGCACGGGCGTGCCGTACACGAGGAAGTAGCGCTGCGGGTCCTCCAGGGCCCAGTGGCGCAGGGTGTGCGCCAGGCCGGGGAGCCCGGGCTCCGCCCGGGCGGCCGCCGCACCGCCGGGGCCATCCGAGCTGTACCCGCACAGCGGAGCGAGAACCTGTCACCCGCCCGGGCCGCTCAGGCGGCGTCCGTACGGAGCGCGTCCAGGGCCAGCGTCAGGTCCACCAGGTCCCGGGGGTGGGTGAGCCGCCGCCCCGTGAGCAGTTCGAGGCGGTGCAGCCGGTTGAGGACGGTGTTGCGGTGGCAGTCCATGTGCTCCGCGGCGGCGCGCGGCGATCCGCCGCAGTCCATCCAGGCCGCGAACGTGCCCAGCAGGCAGTCCCGTTCGCCGTCCGGCAGGTCCCGCAGCGGACCGAGCACCCGGTCGGCCAGCTCACCGGCGAACGGCCGGTCCGAGGCGACGAGGGCGTCCGGGATGCGCTCCTCCCAGAGCACCACCTCCCCGTCGGCCGTGCAGGCGGGCAGCGCCAGTTCGGCCAGCGCCCGGGAGCGGTGCAGCTCCGACAGGCCCGTCACGACCGGCCCGACCCCCGCGCGCAGCCCCGGCACCGTCCGCAGGAACGCGGCGAACGTGGTGAACGCGGTCGGCGGCTGCCGCTCCCCCAGCAGCACGACGAGGTACTCGCCCGCCCCCTCCCGCGGCACCCGCAGCAGCCGCCCGCCGGTGCCGGACGCGGCGGCGGGAACAGCCGTACGGACGGCGGTCCGTGCCGTGGTCGCGGCCACCGCGAAGCGCCCGTCCACGGGGACGCCGAGGGCCTGCGCCACGGCGCGCACGCCCATCCCGTCCGAGCGGCCCTCCAGGAGCGCGGCCAGCAGCGTCGCGGCCGGCGGCCCGTCCGCGGCCGTGCCGTCGTCGGACGTCTCGCGGTAGGCCTCGGCCAGGATCGCGGCGTTGCGTTCCCTGAACCCCCACATCCGCGGGGCGACGCGGACCATGAGGGACAGCCGGTCGGGGTCGTGGGCGGCGACGGTGTCCACGAGTTCCTGCCACAGGACCGCGCCGCCCACGGACAGTACGTGCAGCAGCAGTTCCGGCGGCATCCCCAGGGCGGCCTGGCGGCGTCCCACCATGCCCATGTGCAGGGCGGCGGCGACGTCGCAGCCCGAGTCCACGAGCCGGTCCAGATGCATCCGGATGATCGTCGCGAAGCCCTCGGGCGAGCAGTCGGGGTTGCCCGCGTGGTCCATGAAGCCGGGGACCTCGGTGCGCAGCCGTGCCGTGACCCGCGCCGCCAGCTCGTCCACCCGTCCCCGCATGCGCAGCGCCGCCGCCCGCAGCAGCGCGCTGGCCGCCGCCTCGTCCCGCGCGACGGCCGCCTCCTCGGTGCGGACGCTCACCGCGGGGTCCCTCCGGCGGCGGGGGCGATGCGTTCGGCGTCGAGGGCGAGCGCCAGGTGCACGACGTCGTGCGGCCGGGACGGCGAGCGGCCGGTGAGCCGCTCGAGCCGCCGCAGCCGCCGCCGCAGGGTGTTGGGGTGGCAGAAGAGGGCGGCCGCGGCCCGCTCGACGGAGCCGTCGGAGTCCAGCCAGGTCTCCAGCGTCTCCAGCAGGACGGTCCGCTCGCCCGGGTCGACCGCGTGCAGTCCGCCCAGCACGCCGGAGGCGACCTCGGCCGCCACCTCGGGACGGCGGGCGAGCAGGGCGGCCGGCCAGCGCCGGTCGAGGAGCGCCACCTCGCCGTCGCGGGTGCAGGTGCGCAGGGCGAGTTCCGCGAGGTCCCGGGCGTGCCCGGCGTCGGCGAGCCGCGCCACCTGGGGGCTCAGCCCGGCCCGGGCCCCGTCCGGCACGCCGAGCGCCGACGCGAACGCGCCGACCGGCAGCTCGCCCAGTTCGGCCAGGAGCATCTCGCCGGCCGGCGGGAAGGCGCGGCGCACCCGCACCCCGGCGGGGGTGCCGCTGCGCGCCGGGCCCGGCCGCGGGCGGCGCGAGGTGTTGCGTACGACGGCGACCGCGAAACGGCCGGTCTCCGGGAGGTCCAGTGCCCGCGCTGTTTCCGCGACGTCGTGCGGGCCCACCCGCCCGGCCAGCAGCGCCTCCAGCGCGCGGCGTCCGCGCTGCCGGTGGTGGGTCGCCTCGGTGCGGGCCCGGCCGTGGGCGTCCGCCATCAGCCGGCTGTCGCGTTCGAACAGGTCCCAGACCTCCGCCGCGGCGCGGGCCATCAGCTGGGTTCCGCGCGGCCCGCGGCCCTCACCGGCGCGCACCAGGGACAGCCACAGCTCGTCGCCGCCGGTGCGGTAGGCGCCGATCATCGAACGGAGCGGGAAGTCCTGCCAGGCCCTGCGCTCGCCCACCCAGGACTGGTACTCGGCGGACACCATGGTGTGCGCCGGGTCGGCGAGCGCGTCCAGCACCGCGGCGACGGCGCCTCCCGCCTCCTCCCGGAACCCGGGCGGCACGAGCCCCGGCTCCCGGTAGGCCGGGTGCCGTTCGCGTATGCGGTCGACGATCCGGTCGGCGAGCGGCACGACCCGCTTGCGGACCTCGCGCGCCGCCGACCGCAGCAGTTCGGCGTGCTCGAGGCCGTCCGCGTCGGGTGCGGGGCGTGTCGGCGCAGGGGCGGTCATCCGTTCTCCTCCCGGTGCCCGGGGAGCGGCGGTCCGGGGGCGTCACGCGTTTCTACCCGCCGCGCGACCGGGGCCGGTAGGCAACCGACGCAACCCTTACCCATTCCGACGGGGATCTCCGCAGGTCACCAGGGATCTCCGCAGGTCGCCGAACACGCTGTCGACCGCGCGGGACCCGCCGGTCCCCGGCCCCCGGCGGTGGCGCCGCACAGCCGGGCACCGCCGTCGTTGGGAACCGCCACCAGAAACGGTCCCGCCCCTCGCCCGGCCGCCGCGGGATCTCTTCCCATGGAGGCTCCGGTCGAGCGGCTCGTCCCGAGCTCTCCCGGCGGCGTCGGCGCCGGCGCCCGTCCCCTCAAGGAGCACCCCCCGTGACCCGGAAACCCCTCGGTTCCGCCGTTGCCCTCGCGGCCGCCCTCGTCACCCTGCTGTCCGGCTGCGGCACCCTGGAGGCCGCGCCGAAGCCCGACGACGGTCCGGTCGACAGGACCGGGACGGCCATCGGTCCCGGTATCACCCCGAGCACCATCCAGCTGGGCGTCCTCACCGACCTGTCCGGCCCGTACGCCCCGCTGGGCCGTTCGGTGCTTCAGGCCGAGCGGCTGTACGTGGACGGGGTGAACGCCTCGGGCGGCGTGTGCGGCCGCAGGCTGAAGCTGATCGTCCGCGACCACGGCTACAGCGTGGACAAGGCCGTCGTCCAGTACATGAAGATGGAGCCGTCGATCGCGGCGATGCCCGGCCTGCTCGGCTCGTCCATCATCAACGCCCTGATGGCCGACATCGGGACCGACGAGGTCATGACCATGGCGCTGGGCTACTCCTCGACGCTCCTGGGCCAGCCCACCCTGCAGACCATCAGCGCCACCTACGACATCGACATGATCAACGGCCTGGACTGGGCGGCCGGCACGTACGGCCTGAAGCGCGGGGACAAGGTCGGCTACCTCTACCTGAAGGGCGACTACGGGCACAACGCCCTGCGCGGGGCGAAGTTCGTCGCCCACGAGAAGCGGCTGAACCTGGTCACCCGGGAGCTCTCCGAGGACCAGCAGGACCTGAGCCCGCAGGTGCACGACCTCGCCGACGCCGGCGTCAAGGCGGTCCTGATCACCGCGAGCCCCCAGCAGACCGCCTCGGCGGTCGGGAGCGCCGCCGCGCAGGGCCTGGTGGTGCCGTTCCTGTCCAGCGCCGCCGGCTTCCACCCGCAGATGCTCGAGAGCCCCGCGGCCCCGGCGGTGCTGAGCATGCTGCACCTGGTCGCCCCGACCCCCGCGCTGACCAACCACGCGCCCCAGATCGAGAAGCTGGTGGCGGACTACAGGAAGCAGTACCCCGGCCAGCCGCTGGACCAGGGCGTGGAGAACGGCCACAACACGATGGCGGTCGCCGTCCAGGACCTGAAGGAGGCCTGCGCCGACAAGGACCTCAGCCGGGAGGGCATCATCGCCGCCCACCGTAAGCTGACCGGCTTCGACCCCGGTATGGGCCCGGCGCTGGACTTCTCCGACCCGTGGCGGCCGAGCGCCACCGCGAGCTACATCCTGAAGCCGGAGAAGGACGTTCCCGGCGGCCTCGTCGACGTGAAGGGGCCCTTCAAGGTGAAGGCGGTGGAGGAGTACCTCTCCATGTTCTGACGGTCCGCGGCCCGCCCTTGTCCCGTCCCCTTCACCGGGGACGGGACACGTACGGAGCCGTCCGGGGCCGACGGTCAGGCGGGCTCCGCCGGTTGGACGCCGGCGTTGTGGCGGTTGACGTTGACGGTGATGCGGCGGACGAGCTCCTGCGTGGTGGCGATCTCCTCGGGGGTCAGCCCCATGGCCTCCCCGATGGCGGGCGGGACGCTCGCGATGTGCTGGTGCACGGTGACGCCCTGCGGGGTGAGCGCGACCTCGACCACGCGTTCGTCGTCGGCCCGGCGTTCCCGCTTGAGCAGGCCGTTGGCTTCGAGGCGCTTGATCAGCGGGGTGACGGTGCCGTAGTCCAGTTGCAGGGCGGCGACCAGTTCCTTGACGGTCGCGGTGCCGTGCTCCCCGAGGGCGACCAGGACGAGGTACTGGGGGTAGGTCAGTCCCAGCGGGTCGAGCAGCGGCCGGTAGGCACCGGTGACGGCCCGCGAGGCCGCGTACAGGGTGAAGCAGAGGTGCTCGTCCAGCAGCGGCGCTGGCCGGCCGGCCCCGGGCACGTGGCGGTCGTCGCTCATGACGGCGTCCCCTTTCCTGAGCTTCCTTGAGTTCGTCGGTCCGCTTCCTTCCGTCCACCATCATAGCGAGCACGACAAACTCGCACCCATTTAACTTGTGCACGAGAGAAACGCGCGCTAGATTTCTCGTCGTCGCCCCGGACGGCAACGCCCGTGACGATCACCCCTGCCACCGAAGGAGATCCCCATGAACGCGAAGTCCGTCGTCCGCCCCACCCGCAAGTCCGCCGCCGCGGTGGCCGCCGCCGCGGGAGTGGCGGCCGCCTCCCTCGCCGTCACGGCGCAGGCCCACGCCGCGCCGGAGCACCGCGCGGAGGAGAAGAAGCCGACGGTGGTGCTCGTGCACGGCGCGTTCGCGGACTCGTCGAGCTGGAACGACGTGATCGCGCGCCTGAAGCGCGACGGCTATCCCGTGGTGGCACCCGCCAACCCGCTGCGCGGCCTGGACAGCGACGCGCAGTACCTGGCCGGCTTCCTCAAGAGCGTCAAGGGCCCGGTCGTGCTGGCCGGCCACTCGTACGGCGGCGCCGTGATCAGCGAGGCCGCCGCGGGCGACCCGAACGTCAAGGCGCTGGTCTACATAGCCGCCTTCGCCCCCGACAAGGGCGAGAGCGCGCTCGAACTGTCCAACAAGTTCCCGGGCAGCACCCTCGGCGACGCCCTGAACCCCGTGTCCTTCCCGCTCCCCGACGGCAGCACCGGTACCGACCTCTACATCAAGGCCGACAAGTTCCACGACCAGTTCGCCGCCGACGTCCCCACCCGGGTCACCGACCTGATGGCCGCCACCCAGCGCCCCGTCGCCGCCTCGGCCCTGGAGGAGAAGGCCACCCGGGCCGCGTGGAAGACCGTCCCCTCCTGGAACCTGATCACCACCGAGGACAAGAACATCCCGCCGGCCGCCCAGCGCTTCATGGCCGAGCGCGCCCACTCGCACACCACCGAGATCAAGGCCTCCCACGCCGTCTCGGTCTCCCGGCCCGGCGCCGTCACCCGCATCATCGAGCAGGCCGCACGGACCACCCAGCGCTGACCGCCGCGGTGCGGCCCGCACCGGGAACCGACCCCCGGTGCGGGCCCGCGCCGCGATCCCCCTGCGCCTCAGAGCGCGAGCGCCTCCGTCGGGGGCAGCCGGGAGGCCCGGACCGAGGGGTAGACCCCCGCGAGCACGCCCACGACCACGGCGCCCGCGACGCCGCTCGTGACGACGGGCAGCGGCACCACGGGCGGCCAGCCCTGGTGGAGGCTGTAGCCGATCGCGGCCAGTGCGCCGAGCACGGTGCCCGCGATGCCGCCCAGGGCCGACAGCATCACCGCCTCCATGAGGAACTGGCCCCGGATCTGGCCCTTGTTGGCGCCGAGCGCCCGGCGCAGGCCGATCTCCTTGCGGCGTTCCAGGACCGAGATGAACATCGTGTTGGCCACGCCGATGCCGCCGACCAGCAGGGCCACCCCCGCCAGTCCGAGGAAGAGCGAGGAGAAGGTGTTCTGGGTCGCCTTCTTGGCGGCCAGGACGTCCGAGGGCCGGCTGACCTGCACCAGTTCCGGCGTCTGCGGGTCGAGGGTGGCGGGCAGCACGGCGCGTACGGCCTCCACCGCGTCGTCCCTCGCCTCCACGTAGACCACGGTGGGGTGGTTGTCGAAGCCCAGGTACGTGCGGGCCGCCCCCCATCCGACCAGCACGGACTGATCGAGCTCCGGGGTGAGCGGCATCGGGGCGAGGATGCCGGTCACCGCGAACGACTGCCCGCCGACGAAGACCAGCGGGACGGGCCCGCCGGGTTCCAGACGGGTGATGCCGAGCCACGCCGCGGCCTGGTCGCCCAGGACGGCGGTGGGGAAGCGGTCGGAGTCCCGGCTGAGGAACCGTCCGGAGCGGACCGTGGCGTGGATCGTCCGCAACAGGTCCTCGTGGCTCGCCAGTACCGTGATGCCGATGCCCGCGTCCGAGGGGGCCCGGTCCGAACGCCGCACCTGCGCATGGGTGTTGGCCACCTCGCTGACCGACGTCACGGGGCCGACCCGGCGGGCCATCGCCACCGCCTCCTCGGGCAGCGGCGCCGACTCCTCCCCCGGCTGGGGAACGGCCTGCGCCTGGAGGAGGTTGGGCCCGAGAGCGTTGAGCTCGTCGAGCAGGTGCCGCTGGCTCGACGCCGGGATGCCCGTCACGACGATCACGGTGGCGATGCCGATGGAGATGCCCAGCGCGGACAGCGCCGCCCGCATGACACGGATGCGGATGCCCAGGAACCCCAGGCGCAGGAAGTCGCCGGGCGGCAGTCGCACCGCGCGGATGTACCGGTCCTCCGGTGGGCTGGTCATGGGGTTCCTTCCGCACGGGTGTCGCGGACGATGCGGCCGTCGCGGATCTCCACCCGCCGCGGCAGCCGGGCGGCGATGTCGCGGTCGTGGGTGATGACGGTGATGGTGGTGCCTTCGTCGTTGAGTCTGACCAGCAGGTCCAGGACCGCCTGCCCGTTGGCGGTGTCGAGCGCGCCGGTGGGTTCGTCGGCCAGCACCAGCGCCGGCGTGTTGACCAGGGCGCGGGCGATGGCCACCCGCTGCTTCTCGCCCCCGCTGAGCTGGTGCGGCAGATGGTCCACCCGGTGCGACAGCCCGACCCGGCCGAGTGCTTCGACGGCGAGCGGCCTGCGCCGGCGCCGGGCCACGCCGGCGTAGAGCAGACCGGTGGCGACGTTCTCGGCCGCCGAGAGCCCGTCGGTGAGGTGGAACTGCTGGAAGACGAAGCCCAGCCACCGTCCCCGCAGCACCGACAGCTGCCGGTCGCGGAGTTCGGCCGCGTTCCGGCCCGCGATCTCCACCGTGCCGCTGCTGGGCAGGTCGAGCGTGCCCATGAGATTGAGCAGGGTGGACTTCCCCGAGCCCGACGGGCCGACGATGGCGAGCAGTTCACCCCGGTCGATGGTCAGCGAGACGTCGTCCAGGGCGCGGACCCCGCCGGCGTAGACCTTGCTCGCGCCGTCGACCCTCAGCACGGTGCGGTCCGAAGGGGGGAGCGCCGCGGCCGGCCGCGCGAGGTCGGTACCGGTGCCGGGGACCGCGTGTCCGGCCCGGCGGCGGCCCCGGCTCATGAGGCTGTCACCACCCGCAGCCCCTCGGTCAGGCCGTTCCCGCTGATCTCCACCATGCCGCTCGCGTAGAGCCCCGTGGTCACCGCGAGGTAGCCGCCGTCGGTCCGCTGCACGGCGTAGCCGCCCCCGCTGAGGGCGACCAACGCGCCGACGGGCACGGCCAGGACGTGCTTGCGGGCCACGGAGGTGAACCGGACCTCCACGTTCGCTGTGTCGTACTTCGGCAGGACCGAGGGAGCGACGGTGACGTCCAGGGTGGGCGGGGTGTTCTCGCCCACGGGCGAGTCGCCGCCTCCCTGCACGGACTGGCTGATCGCGGTGACGGTCCCCGGGATCTCGTGGGAGTCCGGGAGCGTGATGGTCACATGCGCGCCCTTGGTGATGCCGTCGGTGTCGGTCGCCGGGACCGGCACGCTGACGGCCTTGGTGGTACGGGTGACCGTCATCAGTGGACCGGCGACGGGATCCCCGAGCTGGGCCGTCACCGCCCCCACCCGGACCGGCCCGGGCAGCACCACGATCTGCCCCACCTCCAGCCGCCCGGTCGGGGTCATGCCGACCCGCTTCTGCCACCGCTTGACCGCGGCCGCCAGCGTGGGGGTCCAGACGTCGCCGGTGCGGTCCACGAGGCTGCCGCCCGTGTAGGGCCCCGAGGCGGTGGAGTTCGTCCGGGGACCGATGTCGTAGCCGAGGGCCTCCATGTTGTCGGCGACGACGGTCACGTCCCGGCCCCGCAGCGTCGGCTTGTCCAGGGTGCGGAACAGCGGCGTGCTGCCGTAGAAGACCATCACCGGCCGGTCGTCGACCGCGTACAGCTGCCGGCCGCGCTTGACCGTGGATCCCGTGGACGGGAGCTCGGTGACCGTGCCGCTGCCGGCGCCCTTGACGGTGATGCCGGGTCCGAAGCCGAGGACACCGCGGTGCGTCCTGCTGTCGGACAGGTCGGTCCTGACCACCGTGGCGGTGGCGGCGGAGGCCGCCCGCGCCGGGGAGTCGCCGCGTGCGTGCGTCCCGGAGGTGACGGCGTATCCGCCGGCGGCCAGCCCGGCCGCGGCGACCAGGGCCGAGACCACGGCCACCGTCCTGCGGCGGCCGGGCCGCCTTCGCGCACCGCGCGCGACGTCACTTCTTGCCACTGAAGGCTTCCAGTTCACACGCGTGCTCGATCGCGGACTCGCCCACGGGGTCGTTCTCGACGTAGTCGTCGTCGTACGTGTAGCCCAGGCCGTTCGGGTAGACGCTGGTGTCCTTCACGAGGTGCACCATGACCCCCTTGGCACGCAGGCACTGCACGCGTGCCTGGGCGTTCTCCCGGTAGTGGGGGTTGAGCGCGGGGTTCTCCTCCTCTGGGCCGAGCGGCAGTTTGCCGGCGCAGGGTCTTTTCGCGCTGTCCGGGATCGGCTCGACGAGATTCAGGGGCTGACCTTCCCGTACGGGGCCGGCGGGTCCCGGGCCGCCGGTCTGGGCGCCGTGGGCGACGAGGCAGTCGTCCCAGGCCCGGATGAGACGGTTGCGGCGCTCGTCGGTGTCGTCCAGCCGCATCTGCGGAGGCCCGGCGTCGCCGGTGCCGGCCTGGGTCTCCGTGCCGGTGCCGGTGCCGGTGCCGTCGGCGTCGCCGGCGGGGGGCGCGGGGGCGTCGGACGCGGGCAGGGAGGCCACCTGGCGTTCGGCGGACGGATCCGCCGTGCCGCCGCAGGCGGTGAGGCCGGCCAGCGCGGCCAGCGTGACGGCGGCCAGTACGGCGACATGGCCGCAGGCCCTGCCGGCGGGGCGGGATCGGGTGAGGGGCATCGCGTTCCTCGGTCGTCGGTTCGGGAGGCTCTGCTGTCGCTCCCGACTTGCCAGACGTCCGGCCCCCGACGAGGTTGTCGCCGGCCCGCGCTTCCCGCGCCACCACCCGCGTGGCGTGCGTCACGTGACCGCGGCCCGGGCGGCCCGGCGGCCCCGCGCGGGGAACGACCCATCAGGTGCACGAACCGCCGCCGCGGAAGGGCCTCCTGTGGCGGGCATCACATCGTGATCGCCCACGCGAGGGAGCCCACCGATGCGAGGGACGCAACGAGACCGGCTCGCGCCACCGGGGAGACCCGCTTCATCCGTCTGTGCACGCAGTAAACAGTTGATCAAGGAACGTCGAGTGCATCCGACGCGGTGTTAGCGTCCGGTCCTCGCGGTCCAGTACCGCGGCCGCGGGAACGGCAAAAAGGCGTGCGTGGGGAGACGCATACCGCTGCGGTATTCGTCGTGCCCTCCGCCGATTCCCTCGGCACCGTTCCCTGTTCGCGGGGACTCGACACTGTCGTACGGGCGGCGACGCCCGGAGGGGATGACATCCGTGAATCGAACCGCGCACCGGCGCGGCTGGCTCGCGCTCGTGATGGCCGGCGCGTTCGTGGCAGCGCTTCCGACGGCAGCGGCCGCCGACGAAACCCCGATCGATGCGGGACTGCCGATGCCCACGGTGCCGTCCGGCACTGTCTGCGGCAGCGACGACAACCCCGTCTGGAAGGGCACTCCCACCCTCCCCCAGGGCATGAGCGTCACCATCGGCATACCGCGGCCCACTATGAACGGGGTGTCCTACCAGGGAGTTGTCCACGCCTGGGACGCGGACGGATCACAGGCGGCCGACGGATCCGTCGCCGCGCTGCCGATCCTCTCCCAATCCGTGTACGTACCCCTGCCGTTGGCGGACGGGCACACGTACGGCTGGCACGCGTCGACGTACGACGGGACGGCGTACTCGAACCCGACCGAGCCCTGCTACTTCAGGGTGGACGCGGGCATGCCCCTCACCCCGGTGGTCACCAACCCCGACTTCCCGCCTGTGGGGAGCCCCGGAACGCCCACGAAGGCCGACGGGCAGCCCACGACGTTCTTCTTCAGCGCACCTGCCGACCCCTTGCCCACCGGATGCGCCGAGGCAGGCACTCCGGACTGCCGGGCGAGCGGCCTGGACCACTTCGAGTACGCCTTCGGCAGCGAGCCCGGCATCGGCGCCCACAGTGTCCCGGTCGACGCCGAAGGCAACGGCAGCCTGACGGTGGCACTGGGCTGGGGCGCCTACAGCCTCGGCGTCATCGCGGTCGACAAGGCCGGGAACCGTTCGCCGGCGGGTGGCTACGAGTTCTCGGTGCCGTGGCAGCTCCCGCCGGCGAGCCCCACCACCCTCGGCCTGACCGGCCCGGCGAAAAGCGGCCGAGGAACCCGACTGCTCATCACCGGACAGCTGTCGGCGAGCCCCTACCCGGCCGGCGAGATCGTTCACGTCACCAAGAGCGATCAGGCCCACCCCAGCGGCACGGCGCTGCCCGATGTACCGCTCTCCGCGGACGGCACCTTCGGCATCGCCGACGTCCCGCAGGTCGGAGGCATCAACACCTACACCGTGACCTACCCGGGTGACGCCACTCACCAGGCGTCGACCGCCTCCACCAGCGTCCAGGTCTCACGCGCCGCCACCGCGCTCACCGTCACGGCCAACGCCTCGTTGTACGCCTACGGGGCGACCGCGAAGATCACATCCCACCTGGGCACGACCTACAACGGCCGCATCGTTGCCCTCTACGCCCAGCCCTACGGCGGCAAGAGGACGCTCATCAAAACCGGCACGGTGGACAGCCACGGCAACCTGGCCGCCGGCTACAAGATCATCCGAAAGACCACCTTCACGGCGTCCTTTGCCGGTGACTACCGCTACGCCCCGGCCAAGGCGACCCGGACCGCGTCGGTCCACGCGAAGGTGTCCGATTCCCTGAGCGGCTCCTACGGGAACACCCACAGCGGCAGCATCACGTACCGCCTGTACCACCACACCGCCAAGGCACAGCTGAACGTCACGGTCACCCCCGGCAAGGCCGGCCAGTGCGTGCGATTCCAGACCCAGCGGTACTACGGAGGGGCCTGGCACACCCAGAGCACCACCACATGCCACACGCTCAGCACAAAGAGCGGCGCCTCCGCGACGCTGGGCCTGACCAAGGCGGTCAACAGCAGGTTCCGGATGCGGGCCGAATATGTCCACAGCAGCAAGGACACCGGAAACCTCGACACTTGGGGCGCCTGGCAGTACTTCACCGTCACACGCTGAGCAGGTCCGCGGCGTGCACCGACTCCCCACAGACGAGGCACTCGTTCTCGGTCTCCGCCCGGACAGACCCGGAGAGTCCACCGATGCGCGGATGGCCCGTCGTCGCCAGGCCGGTACGGGCGAGAGGTACACGGAAGCCGCTCCCAGAACTGCCCCCCTGCGGTTCCGCAGGGGGGCAGTTCTGGACTCCGTTGACGTCTGTCGCCCGCCGGTGCGCGGTCGGCCCTGGTCTACCGGTGCTTGTCGGGGCCGTGGATGCCGAGGTGGGTGACGATGAAACTGTGGTCGTACTTGACCCCGTACTTGAGGACGCGGTCGAAGCCGAGATGGAAGAGGCCGATGGCACCGGCCACGATCAGTGAGTTCTGTTCCCACGTGGTGCCCGCGACGATCAGGGCGAGAGGCAGCGGCGCGGTGTGCATGAGGTTGTAGACCCAGGCGCCGACTTTCGGGCCGGCGAGGTAGGCGAACCAGGACAGGTCCGGCACGAGGAACAGTGCGGGAACCAGCCACCATGCTTCGTCGGTCGTGGCGAAGAGCACCAGTGCGGCGATGGCCACGGCAAGACCTTCGACGCGCAGCCAGACCGCGGGCCGGCCGGTGACCACGCCATGGAAGTCCCGGTCATCGGCGTTCGGCCCGTGCGGGTTGTCCACGGTGGTTGCGGCCGGGACGTCAGTGAGCTCAGGCACGGGTGTTCTCCTGCAGGAACGAGGTGATCAGAGCCGCGGTCTGCTCGGGAAACTGGTCGTGCGGGTAGTGACCGGCGCCGTCGACCATCGCGAGCCGGCCGATCCCGGCGGGCAGCGCCGCGACGATGGCCTCGCCCTCGGCCCGCGGGTCGGTCCAGTCGGGGTCGAGGGAGCCTTCGACGATCAGCACCGGGCAGCGCACATCGGCGAGCTTCGCCCCGGCGTCGGCCGGTGAGGTCTTGAGCATCGACTGGAGTGCCTTCATCCGGCCGGGCTCTCGCAGTTCGGCCGCGATGCGGGCCTGCCGGTCGGTCCAGTCGGCGGGCTTGCGGTCCGGGTAGGCGTGGTCGAGGTAGCCGAGCCACTGCGTCACGCTGCCCAGCATCGCGCCGGCCATCCGGTAGGCGCCCCGGCGGTACGACCTGTTGCCGAGGTCGCCGAGCTTCATGGCTTGGGCGCGGGTGAACGGCGCGATCTCGACGACTGCGGTGATCAGGCCGGGCTCCTGAGCGGCAGCGATGGTGGCGGCGCCCCCGGCGATGGAGTGACCGATCAGCACCGCCGGGCCGCCGAGGTGACGGATCAGGGCGAGCAGGTCGCCGGCGATGTCGGTACGGGAGTACGACGGCCACGCCGCGGCCGACTCGCCGCAGCCGCGCAGGTCCACCGCGGCGACCCGGTATCCGGCCGCGACCAGCTGCGGCGCGACGAACCGGTAGGCGGCGCGGCTCTGCCCCATGCCGTGGGCGAGCACCACCAGCGGACCGTCACCGGCCACCTCGTACGCGATGCGACCGCCGTCGACGGTCAGGTAGTGGGTCTGCTGGTCGAGGGACATGATCATGGTCGTCTCCTGGCGCATTGAGATGAATCCGGATACAAGATTGTCTCCCGGTCCAAAATTGCTTCCGGGTTCAAGTCTGTACTCGAGTACAGTTACGGACTGGAGTACACTTGTCAAGTGGGAAGAGAGCAGATATCGATCATGAAGAACGGAACTTCAGCAGCCCCCGAGTCGCCTCCGCAGGACCGCCGCGCACGTCAACGGGAGCGGCGCCGCGCCGAGTTGTACGACGTCGCCCTGGCGCTGTTCGTCGAGAAGACGTATGAGGGAACGACGATGGAGGACATCGCCGAGCGGGCGGACGTCGCCCGGACCACGGTCTTCAACCACTTCCCCCGCAAGGTCGCCTTCCTGCAGGAATGGGCCGTCCGCCGCCGCGAGAAGGCCATCGAAGCCGCCTACGCCGCAGGCCCGGACTCGTCCGCCCGGGAGATCCTGGTGCGGTACTTCACCGAGATGGGCCGGCTCAGCGACGCGTCCCGGCCGGAGAGCGTGGCCGTGATCCTCGGGTCGGTGCACTCGACGAACATCTGGCAGCGGTCGCCGCTCGCCGTCGAGTTCGCCGGCATCATCAGCGGGGCACAACAGAAAGGCGAGATCGACCCGGCCGTCAACGCGGACCGGGTCGGGCTGCTCCTGTCCTCGTCGTACTACGTCATCCTCACCGCATGGGCCGCCGAAGAGCCGGCACCCTTCGACCTCACCGCGGAGATGACCGGAACCGTCGACCTCATCCTCAACGGAGTCCTGCCCCGATGAGACAGAACCTCTAGCGGCTGAACGACTCGATCTCGGGGGTGATACCACCGACGGGGGGTATCACCGCTGAGCACAGGCAGACCGCGTCCGTCCGAGCGGCTCGGAACAAGGGCTCAGCGCCGTGGGCAGGCAAGAGTGGCGCGACTGACGGGAACGCTGTCGCACAGGTGGGAGAGGTGCGACCGCTGACGCTTGTGGCGTCGCACCTCTCGCACATGGTCGGGAGAGGGTGGGTACGGGCGGAATCCGATCTGACAGTGCGGCAATGGCCTGCTGCTTCGGACTTCGTCGACGTGGCCTGGTGCTGCAACGGTCCCTGCCGTGACGGGTGGGCGGCTTCGGGCGGTGTGTGACCGTGTCGTGCCGTGGCACGGGGGTCCTTCACGCCGAGTTGGGCCGGCCTGCAGCTTCGGGCCTGTCAGAACGGCCCACAGCGGTCTCACACCGCGAGACCGAGTACTCATTGATTCACCCTGTGCTTAATTCAGGATTGGCTGTACCGTCGAGTGGTGCAGACAAGCCAGTCGAGAACCCCAGCAGTCGCCGTGAACGCGGCTGCGCTTGCCCGTGTCGGTACAGCACTCGCCGATGAGAATCGTCGGCGGTTGCTGCTGGCCTTGCTCGAGGCCCCTGCCTACCCTTCGGATCTCGCCGAGTCGCTCGGCATGACCCGAGGGAACGTGTCGAACCATCTGTCCTGCTTGCGGGGCTGCGGACTGGTGAAGACCGTCGCGGTCGGCCGCCGGGTGCGCTACGAGCTGGCCGATCCCAAACTCGCCCACGCCCTTGCCGACCTGGCCGCGCTCGTCCTGCTGGTGGACACCGGGAAATCCGTCGAGCCGGCGTGCGCGCCCGAGGACTACGACAGCCTCGATGTCGAGAACACCGCGACCCTCGACCCTGAGGAAGGGAAGCATGGCTGACGCGTGCTGCGGTACCGACACTTCGACACGGACTCCCTCCGCCGCGGAGTCGGCGGCTGCCCCCGCCGCCGTCCGGCAGGTCCGCGAATTCCAAGCGGCCGCAGCGGCAGGCGTCCTCCTGCTGTCCGCGCTGTTCCTTCCCGGACCCTGGGACACGGCGCTCGAACTGGCGGCCCTTGTCGTCGGTGCGGCGACCTTCGTCCCCGGCACCTTGCGTGGGCTGGTACGCGGACGGCTCGGCGTCGGCCTGCTGATGACCATCGCCGCCGTCGGCGCCGTGGTGTCGGGCGAATACGGGGAGGCGGCCACCTTGGCCTTCCTGTTCTCCGTGGCCGAGGGCCTCGAGGGATACGCCGTCGCCCGCACCCAGCACGGACTGCGCGCCCTGCTCGACCTCGTACCGGCCACTGCTGTGATGCGCAGGCACGGCGTCACGACGGAGGTTCCCCCGTCCGACCTGCGGGTCGGCGACACCCTGCTCGTCAAGCCCGGTGAGCGGATCGCCACCGACGGCGTCGTGTCCTCCGGGCGCAGTGCGCTGGACACCTCGGTGGTGACCGGTGAGTCCGTGCCGGTCGAGGTGGGCCCGGGCGCCGAGGTGTTCGCCGGTTGCGTGAACGGTGCGGGAGCCCTGGAGATCACCGTCACCGCGACCGCCGAGGACAACTCGCTCGCGCGCCTCGTGCACATCGTCCATGAGGCCCAGGACCGCAAGGGCTCCAGCCAGCGACTTGCCGAGGGGTTCGCCAGGCCGCTTGTGCCGGGCGTGCTGGTGCTCGCGGCGCTGGTCGCGGGGCTGGGCAGTCTCTTCGGTGACCCCGGGGTGTGGATCGGGCGGTCCCTGGTCGTCCTCGTCGCCGCCGCCCCGTGCGCGTTCGCCCTGTCGGTTCCCGTGGCCGTCGTCGCGGCCATAGGCGCGGCGTCCAAGGCAGGCATCCTGGTCAAGGGGGGTGCCGCCGTCGAGGCTTTGGGAAAGGTCAAGGTGGTCGCGCTCGACAAGACCGGCACTCTCACCCGCAACGAACCTGTCGTCATCGACGTCGTCACCACGCACGACACAGACCGGTCCCACGTCCTTGACGTGGCAGCCGCGCTGGAGGCCCGCAGCGAGCACCCGCTCGCCGCAGCCGTCCTCACCGCAGCCGGCGACCGGGCCCTGACCCCCGGGACAGACGTGGCGGCCGTGCCGGGAAACGGTCTGACAGGCATGGTGGACGGACGCAACGCCCGTCTGGGCAAGCCCGGTTTCGTCGACCCCGGCGCCCTGACCCCCGACGTCCAGCGGCTTCAGGACGAGGGAGCCACCGTCGTCCTCGTCGAACGCGACGGAAAGCTCCTGGGAGCGGTCGCCGTCCGCGACGAGATCCGCCCCGAGGCGGCGGAGGCCGTCAAGGCACTACGCGCGCAGGGCGTCAAGGTGGTCATGCTCACGGGCGACAATGCCCGCACCGCCGCCGCCATCGGCGCCGCGGCCGGCATCGACGACGTACGCGCAGAACTCCTCCCGCAGGACAAGGCCCGTATCGTCACCGAGCTCCAGGCCCTGGGGCCGGTCGCGATGGTCGGTGACGGCATCAACGACGCGCCCGCACTGGCCACGGCCGATGCCGGCATCGCCATGGGAGCGATGGGGAGCGACGTGGCCATCGAGGCCGCTGATACCGCCCTGATGGGCGAGGACCTGCGGCGCCTGCCGGACGCGTTCGCCCACGCGCGAGCGGCCCACCGCGTGTTCACCCAGAACCTGCTGCTGTCCGGCGGCATCCTGCTGGCCCTCGTCCCGCTGGCCGGCACCGGTGTACTGGGGCTCGCCGCCGTGGTCGCCGGCCACGAACTCGCCGAAGTCCTCGTCATCGGCAACGGCATCCGCGCCGGACGCAGGAAGAACCTGCCCGCGCACGCGCCCCTGCGCGCGGCCGTCGCACGACATGCCGCCGCCACCACCGTCCCCGTCGCACCCGCCGCCCTCCCTCTGCGGCTCCTCCCGCCCGGCCGCGACCTCATCCCTATAGGGGCGGCACCGGGAAATGCGGGGGGCTGCTGTTCCGACAGCTGCGGCTGCGAGGACTGACACCGTCCGCAGGAGACGCATCGCCTCGACGGCGTCGTGTTCGATGTCCACGAGGAGCGACAGCACTGGGTTTCGGCCCCGTGCGAGGGGTGGTGCGGGCGCCCGGTAGCGTCACCGGGTTCATCCGTACCGAAGGAGAGGGCATCCACTCGTGGACCTGGGCATCATCGGGCAGGCCGCCGGGCTGTTCGCCGTCACGAACATCGACGACATCCTGATCCTGGCGCTGTTCTTCGCCCAGGGAGCCGGGTACCCGGGCTCCACCCGACGCATCGTGCTCGGCCAGTACCTGGGCTTCGCCGCGATCCTCGCCGTGGCCGTGGCTGCCGCGTTCGGCGCCACCTTCCTGCCCGGGTCGGCCATCCCCTACCTCGGCCTGCTGCCCCTCGCACTCGGTCTCAAGGCCGCTTGGCAGTCGTGGAAGGACCACCGGGACGGCGGCACGGACGAAAGCGAAGCACAGGCCAAGGAAGGCGGCCCCGGCCCGCTGGAGGTCGCCGCGGTCACCTTCGCCAACGGCGGCGACAACATCGGCGTCTACGTCCCCGTCCTCGCGACCGCCGGCACCGGCGGGATGGCCGTCTACGCCGTGGTGTTCCTCGTCCTGGTGGCGGTGTGGTGCTTCGCTGGACGGTTCTTCGCCACTCGCCCCGTCATCGCCAAGGCCCTCGCCCGCTGGGGGCACATCCTGCTGCCTCTGGTCCTCATCGCCATCGGCCTGCTCATCCTCATCGAAGGCGGCGCCTTCGGCCTGTGAGGCGGCAGGGCTCGTTCGCGGTGAACAAGTGCTGTTCATCGTCGCGAACAAAGCCAACGGGAGCCTGGTCCGAAGGCTTGCGTCATTCGTACGGCCCTTGCGGCCGGCCCGCGTCAGGTGTGACGCACAAGCTCAGGCCGTGGGCGACGGACGGCGATGAGGGCGAGGTCGCCCCGGAGTTGCCGTCCCGCATAGCGGTCCACGTCGGTACTGATGTGCTGCAGGAGCGCGCCGGGGGAACCCCACGTCCATGTGGTGGCGCGGTCGAGGACGGGGAAGAAGTCTCCGGCGGCATTGCGGGCCTTGGGAAGGCCACCGGTGTACAGCAGGAGAGTGTCGCCGCAGTCGAAGTCGGTGACGTCGGGATGGAACGCGCAGGGAGTGTCACCCGCGAGTCCGAGCGGCGGGGCCGGGCGGGCCGTGCGCAACGGCGTCACCTGACCGCGGTGTCGCAGGAGTGGTGCCGGATGGCCGCAGCTGACCGTCCTGACGGTCCGCTCCCCATCGGCGAGTTCGATGAGCAGGGCCGTGATGAATCGCTCACTGCTGTGGGGAGCACCGCCGTCCGCCAGCTCGCCCATGTGCCAGCGGACGCTGCGTTCGAGCGCGGCCGCCAGCTCCGGAAGTGTGCGGTGCTGGTGGGTCGCTTCACGGAACGCATCGAGGACAGCCGAAGCGTCCTCGATGGCGGGAAGGCCTTTACCGCGAACATCGCCGATGAGAATGCGGGTGATGTCGTCCTTACGGGAGGCGGCGTACAGCCCGCCTCCGACCAGGGCGTGTGCCGTCGCGGTGCGGTAAGTCGACGCGACACGGAAGGGACCCATCTCCTGCGGGATCGGCCGGAGCAGTACCCGCTGGGCCGCCTCCGAGACCGCCCGTACCTGGGCCAGATCTCTCAGGTCGCGGTCGCGCAGAGCCCCGTACGCGAGAACGAAGGCCGAGACAGCCAGTGTTGCCGCGATGTGAAGGGGAAGCAGCGGCGAGTGGAGCAGGCCGTCGCGCCGGTCGACGACCACCACTCCCGCGACGGCGACGAGGGCGACGGCGGCTGTGAAGCGCGCTCGCGCTCGCGCATGGGTTCCCGCGCATATGGGGGCCGCCACCAGCAGCGGTGACAGGTGCACCGCCAAGGAGGCGGGCAACGCGACCGAAGTGATCGCCACAATCAGCAGGAGGGGCGGCAGCACCTGACCGCGTTTCCTCCAGGGTCCGGCGCTCGCGCCGCTGCTCCGGCGACCCACACGGCGGTCCAGGCAGGAGGCTTGGAGCAAGCGGGCTCCACGACCTGCCGGATGTTCTGCGACAGGGGTAAGCGAGTAGAAGTACATGGCGAACCGCGATTGTTCGGATGTTCGTGGAAGGGCTGCACCGAGCCGGCGCGCAGAGTTTCGTGGCATCACCGCCGGACAGGACGGGTGGAAACTCGACGCGTCCGCCGAATACACCGCGATGCCGGTGAACGGTCTCCTGGCCGAAGGTCAGGCCGCCGACCGTCCGGACGGGGAGGCGGCCCTGGCGGGGAGCCCGGGGCCACGTCGCGGCTCACTACGTCCCGTGAACCCGGTGAGGGTCGCATGTCCTGTGCCCCGGGGGGACAGCGAGACCATATGAAAACCGACACCGACTCGGTGGTGTCCTCGGCATACGCACGGCTCTGTTGGGATCACGACTCCGCCGTCCTTTTACTCTTCCGTATCACGGAAGCCAGTCTTCGCTGAGCAAATCAACTGTGCGACGCGCCTTTCGGCACGTCAAGCGAATTCCTCCGCCCAGCCGCCGAGCCCGGCACGGCAGGCATGATGTGTCATTCAACGCCGTTCTCTGGTCGGGAAGTTGGGCGAGAGTAAAACAATGGCAAGTTCGCAAAAATCGATCACATGCCCACGCTTTCACTCACGGAAAGACCCGCGCGGCAAAATAGGGATCGAGACCATCTCATTACCGGGATTTGATGTCCCGAAAATAGTTCGGCACCTTCACAAAACCGGGAGGGACTTCCGCCTCGGCGACAAGGTGATGCCCGAAGGAGTTCGCGGCCTCCCCTCTCCAGCGGCCCGGCGGTCCCGGACACGAGAGGGCGGTAGGAGATCGGTGCCGGCCCGCCCGGGAGCGGGCCGGCACCGTCAACGGATCAGGCGGGTACTGGTTCGGTTGTGGCGATGCGCAGCCCGCCGGTGCGGGACAGCAGGTGTACGCAGGCCGCGCACACGAGGCCGGTGGCGGTCAGGGCCAGCCAGGGCAGCCACGCGGCGTGGTGGCGGGCGGCCACGTCCCACAGGGCTCCCGTGGCGAGATTGCCCAGGGTGATGCCGAGGCCGGAGAGGGTGTTGTACCAGCCGTAGTGGGTGGCGACCAGGCGCTCACCGGACAGGGTGACGATGGTGTCCATCTCGAAGGGGTAGACCACGGCGGTGCCCACCGCCAGCAGCACCACGGCCGCCACGAGAAGGGCCACCGACACGACCGTGCCGATCGGTCCCGCCGATGCGGCCGGGGTAGCGGCCAGCGGTGCGAAGGCCAGGCCCATGACCGTGATTCCGCCGACGATCGCCTGGGGGCCCGTCCACCGCCGGCGGATCCAGGCGGTGATGCGGAGCTGGCCGAGTACGGCGACGACCGCGGAGACGATGAACAGGCCGCTGGTGACCGCCTGGCCGCCGTCTCCGAGGAGTTGGTGGGCCTGGAGGGGCAGCGCGAGGTAGACCTGGAAGGACAGCACATACGAGCCGATCATGGCCAGGGAGAACAGCATGAACGGCCGGTTGCCCAGTACCTGCCGCCAGGAGCCCGTCATCCCCACCGCCGGGCCCGACTTTCCGGTTGTGCCGGCGTGCCGGTCGGGCAGGGCCTTCCACTGCAGGACGGTCAGTGCCGCGAAGACGGCGGCGGCGACCGTGCACACCGCGCGGAAGTCCCAGGCCAGCAGGAGAAGGCCCACGATCGGCCCGATGAGGACACCGGCCTGGTAGAAGACGTTGAACAGGGCGAAGCCCTCCACACGCCGGTCGCCGGTCTCGACCGCGAGGTACGCACGGACGGCCGGGTTGAACAACGCCCCGGCGAAGCCGGTCGCCGCCGAGGCGGCGATGAGCGCGGGCAGGGAGTCGACCAGTCCGAGCACCCCGAATCCCACGGTCCGCAGGGCGCAGCCGATCACAATCGGGGTCTTGTAGCCGAAGCGGTCGGCGATGGTGCCGCCCAGGACGAACATGCCCTGCTGGGAGAAGTTCCGCACGCCCAGCACGAGGCCGACGGCCCACGCGGCCAGGCCGAGGCCGCCGGCCAGATGGTCGGCGAGGTAGGGCATCAGCATGTAGAAGCCGAGGTTGATGGCGAACTGGTTGGCCATCAGCAATTGCGCGGCGCGGTCGAAGGAGCGGACCTGCCCCCACAGCCCCGTCACTGCGCGTCCCGGACGACGGCGAGCGGGCTGTCGTCGCCACCCGCGGAGTCGGCGAGCGGATCGCGGACGGTGGTGCACCGGGTCCAGCGGTCGACCGCCGCCTCGCCGGGGTGCGTGATCTCCTGCGGGTGGTCGGCGGGTTCGTGGTGGAGCAGACCGTAACTCCGGCAGTAGGCGTCGTCGAAGACGGTGCCAATGTAGCGTTGCGGTCCGTCCGGGAAGATCGTCACGATGCGTGTCTCGGCGGGCAGCGTACGGGCCAGCCACCGGGAGACCAGGGCGACCGCGCCGACGCTCCATCCGCCGGTGGCGTAGTGGTCGCGGGCCAGGCGGCGGCAGGCCCACACCGCTTCGGCGGCCGCGACCCAGTGGACCTCGTCGAAGGCGGGATAGTCCACGTTGCGGGGATGGATGCTGCTGCCCAGTCCGCGCATCAGGCGGGTGGCGGGCGGCTGGCCGAAGATGGTGGAGCCGGTGGTGTCCACGCCGACCAGCCGCAGGTCGGGGAAGAACGTCCGCAGGGACCCGGCGACGCCGGCCGAGTGGCTCCCGGTGCCGACACTGGCGACCAGGACGTCGATGCGGCCGAGCTGCGCGACCAGTTCGTGCGCGAGGACGGCGTAGGCGGCCACGTTGTCGGGGTTGCTGTACTGGTCCGGACACCAGGCCGTGGGATCGGCCGCCAGGATCTCCCTCACCCGTTCACGGCGGGCCTGCTGCCAGCCACCGGTCGGATGGGTCTGCCGGACGATGTCGACGGTGGCACCGTAGGCGGTGAGCAGACCGACCATAGGCGGCTCCATGCCGGGGTCGGTGACCAGCGTGACCTGGTGGCCGTGGACGGCCGCGGCCAGGGTGAGCCCGAGCCCGAGGGTGCCGCTGGTGGACTCGACGATCCGGGCACCGGGGAGGAGTTCGCCCCGGGCCCGGGCGGCCTCGACCATGAACAGGGCCGGACGGTCCTTGATGCCCCCGGGGTTGAATCCCTCCAGCTTGGCCCAGAAGCCGCGGCTGCCGGGAACGAAGGGCGAGCCCACCCACAGGACGGGGGTGTTGCCCACCAGCCCCGCCGGTGTGCGCCGCGGCGGCGCGGTGGCGGCCAGCAGTTCGGCCGGGGAGAAGGGCGTGATCGGGGAAGGCACTGTGCTCATGCGTGGGTCTCCTGCGGCCGGCGCATGCCGCGCCGCCGCTGTGTCGTAAGGAATCTGACGCGCGGGCAGGAACGGCGGCCCGGCGCGCGCGGCGCACCGAGCGGCCGTCGGGCACGGTCAGGTCCGTGACACGCACAGCAATGTCAGGGTGTCCTGCTTCGGGACGGAGGGTGGTGCACAGCGGCCCGCGGCGCCCCCGGACCACGGTGCGGACGCGGGCATGCCAAAACCCGTCACGTCGAGCACGGATGTCTGAGAAGCCTGCGCCAGGCGCGGGCGGGGATCGGCAGTGCGGTCCACCGCCACGCCGCACAGCGCGTGGTGGCCGTCGCCCGGGCCGTCCGCGCTGGTCAGGCCAGGTTCCTCCGAGGCCTGACCTGAGGGCTGACAAAGCGCCTCGCCGGCGGCCACAGCGATGATGGTGTCGCCACCGGTGTGGTTCGGGCCGTGCGCGCACGCGAGCTGGTGAAGGACCGTCAGGAGCAGCATCGCCAGCAGGACGAGAACCCTGCCGGGGGAGTTCCGCTGGACTGCCGCGCGACACCGCATGTCACCCATAGTAGTCGAACAAGGACTCTCCGCGATGACGGAACCGGTGGCTCCGGAGGTCCGGGGCACTTGCGGCCCCCGGAGCCACGGCAGTTCACGTGGCAGGCGCCGGCCGTACCGTTGCGGCGCCGGGGGCGTGGTGCCGCCCGGCCCAGCTCCGCAAGGCCACGCCGCCCGCATGGTCCTGGTGGCGGCGCAACAGGGCGGCAAGGACCTTCCGGCGCCAGGGCAGCAGCGGCATGGAGCCTCCAGCCGCCGGGGTGCGCGCCTCTGTGCACGGGCGAGGGTCCCGTCGGATTCAGCAACGTAGCCAAAAATCACTTTGCGCCCTCGAGCAACGCGGCGCCGCACCGCGATCGGCATGCGTCCCAGCACCTCCGACCGTCCGGCATCACCGCAGGTCAGCGGCGTCTTATCGGTGTTGACAACGGTCACCGATGCAGCCTTTGCCGAGCTGGGCACAGGTGTGTTTCGCTGCGCAGCCGGACTCGGATCTCAGGAGGGCGTCCGGCCATGGCCACGCATGACCACGAGCACGACGATCACCACGGAGCGGACGGCCACGCAGGCCACTCCCACGGCGTCGCCGCGGACGCCGACCGCCGCTGGCTCGCCATCGCCCTGATCCTCATCGCCGGATTCATGGCGGTCGAGGTCGTCACAGGCGTCCTGGCCGGCTCCCTGGCCCTGCTGTCCGACGCCGCGCACATGCTCACCGACGCCGCCTCCATAGTGCTGGCCCTCGTGGCCATGCGCCTGGCGGCCCGCCCCGCCCGCGGCGGCTTCACCTACGGGCTCAAGCGTGCCGAGATCCTGTCCGCCCAGGCCAACGGCATCACCTTGCTGCTGCTCGCCGCCTGGCTGGCGTACGAGGCCGTGCGCCGTCTGATCTCCCCTCCCGAGGTGCACGGCGGCCTGGTCCTGATCACCGCACTGGCCGGGATCGTCGTGAACATCGCGGCCGCGTGGTGCCTGTCCAAGGCCAACCGGTCCTCCCTCAACGTCAAAGGCGCCTTCCAGCACATCCTCAACGACCTCTACGCCTTCATCGGCACAGCCGTGGCCGGACTGATCGTGCTGCTCACCGGCTATGCCCGCATCGACGCCATCGCCACGCTGGTGATCGTCGTCCTCATGCTGAAGGCCGGCTACGGCCTGGTCCGCGCATCCGGGCGGATCTTCCTCGAAGCGGCACCCGCCGGCATGAACCCGAACGAGATCGGCGACAAGCTCGTGGCCCAGCCCGCCGTCACCGAAGTGCACGACCTGCACATCTGGACCATCACTTCGGGTCAGCCGGCCCTGTCGGCTCACGTCCTGGTCGAACCGAGTGGTGACTGCCACGCCGTCCGCCGCGGCCTGGAGTCCCTGCTGGCCGCGGACTACGGCCTGACGCACACCACACTGCAGGTCGACCATGCGGCGGCGGACGTCCTGACGCTGACCGGTCCCGGAGACACCAGTCCCGGCGACACCGGCCACTGCGACGATGCCCACGGCCCGGTCCACCGTGAAGGACCTCATACGCATTGATCTCTGATGCGGCGTCACGACCGGGGCCTTCACGCCGCGGATGGTCAGGGTCAGGCCTGAACGCCGAGTTCGGTGATCAGGCCGCGGATGCGGGCTTCGATCTCGTCGCGGATCGGGCGGACCGCGTGGACGCCCTGCCCGGCCGGGTCGTCCAGCTGCCAGTCCAGATAGCGCTTGCCCGGGAAGAACGGGCAGGCGTCTCCACAGCCCATCGTGATCACGACGTCGGAGTCCTGCACGGCCTGCGTGGTCAGCACCTTCGGGGTCTCGGCGGAGATGTCGACGCCCGCTTCCCTCATCGCCTCGACCACGGCCGGGTTGACCGAGTCGGCGGGGGCGGAGCCGGCCGAGCGGACCTCGACCTGGTCCCCGGCCAGATGGGTCAGGAACGCCGCGGCCATCTGGGACCGGCCCGCGTTGTGGACGCAGACGAACAGCACGGACGGACGATCAGCACTCATGGCTTGGCTTTCTTTGCAGGTCACAGGGTGGGAGCAAGCTCGGGTTCAACTTCGGGCGCCGCGGCCCGGCCGAAGACGACCGCGACCAGCACCAGGCCGATCACGGTCCCGCCGAGCTGGGCAGCGACAAACCCGGGAACCGAGCCGGGGGCGATCCCGGCAAAGGTGTCGGTGAACGCGCGGCCGATGGTCACGGCGGGGTTGGCGAAACTGGTGGAGGAGGTGAACCAGTACGCCGCGCCGATCCACGAGGCGACAGCGACCGGCGCGAGATGGTCCCGGCCGCTGCGGGCGAGGCCGAAGATCAGCGCGATCAGGCCCGCGGTCGCGACGACCTCGCCCAGCCACAGCTGCGGCGCCGAGCGGTCATGCGAAGCCAAGCCGACCAGCGGCCGGGCGAACATGCCATCGGCGACGATCGCCCCGCCGATCGCCCCGCAGGTCTGCGCGAACGCATAGATCCCGACCTCGCCAAGGCTCATGCCGCCGTCGCGACGGCCGTTCCACCAAGCGGCCAAGCTGACCACCGGATTGAAGTGGGCCCCCGAGACCGGGCCGAGCAAGGCGATCAGCACCCCGAGGCCGAACACGGTCGCCAGCGAGTTCGCCAGCAACTGCACCCCCACGTCCCGGGACAGTTCGGTCGCCTGGATCCCCGAACCGACGACGACGGCCACCAGGGCAGCCGTCCCGGCCGCCTCGGCAGCCGCCCGGCGTCCGAGCGAGGGGCTCACCCACCGGCCCCAACAGGGGCCTGCAGCAAGCTCGACAGCTTCGCCAGCGCGGTCGGCCGAACCCAGTAATAGACCCACGTCCCGCGACGCTCGGAGCCGACCAAGCCGGCCCCCCGCAGCACCTTCAGATGATGCGAGATCGTCGGCTGGGACACGTCGAACGGGCCGGTCAGGTCACACACGCAGGCCTCGCCGCCCTCATGCGAGGCGATCAGCGACAGCAGCCGCAGCCGGACCGGGTCCGACAAGGCCTTGAACATCCTGGCCAGGTCCACGGCGGCGGCTTCGTCCAGCGGCTCCCGGACCATCGGCGAACAGCACACCGCCTCGGGCTGGATCACCGACAACTCTGACTTCGACATGCATCGATATTGACAGCAGTCGAATCAAACGACAAGGTCGCTTGTATCGACAGACATCGATTCAACCGGATTCGATTCGGGAGGCACCGCCATGTCCCGCGTCCAGCTCGCCCTCAACGTCGCCGACCTGGAGGGATCGATCGCGTTCTACTCCAAGCTCTTCGGCACCGAGCCCGCCAAGCGCCGGCCCGGCTATGCGAACTTCGCGATCACCGAACCCCCGCTCAAGCTCGTCCTCATCGAGGGCGAGCCCGGCCAGGACACCCGTCTCGACCACCTCGGCGTGGAGGTCGCCTCCACCGAGCAGGTCACCGCCGCCACCGACCGACTCCAAGGCACCGGGCTGGCCACCTTCGAGGAGAACGACACCTCCTGCTGCTACGCCCTCCAGGACAAGGTCTGGGTCACCGGCCCCGGCAAGGAGCCCTGGGAGGTCTATGTCGTCAAGGCCGACACCGACACCCTTGGCGAGCCCCCCGTCGCCGGCGGCGACGCCTGCTGCACCGACCGGAGCACCGACAGGACTGAACCCGCCAACGCTGGAACCACATGCAATTGCGACAGCTGAGTTCGTTGCCCCCGGTCCCCGCGCGGCTGCCACGACTGCGCAGGGACCGGGAAACCCATGGGGATGTGGACGTCTGACACACCCCCAGCCGTTGCCAGAGGGATCAACCGGCATCAGGGCTCCTTCGCCCCTCTCGCGCGTGCGGGGCCGCCGGACAGGCGTTGTAGGCGGCGAGCGGGTCGTTGGCGTCGCCGCGGTCGATCGCACGGTCCTACTGATCGTCGGCCAGTAAGGGGCCCCACGGGCGGCCCGGTGCCTGCCACCGGCTCGTCCCCAGGCTGTCCGTGGAACTCAGGATCAGCCGGGCGAAGAAGGGCAGCCGTCGGGGCCCCGGGTCCACTCCGATGATCACCCGGAAGAACAGCAGACCGGCGGCGATGCAATGCATCTGCAGCGCCGGATGACTCGGACGCCTCGCCCGTCGCCGACGACGCCGAGCCCTCCAGGAGGACGCGAAGGCCCCCAGCCGACCCGGGGAAGAAGCCCTCCGTGAGGAAGCGGTGTCTCTTCGGCTCCGACGCCCATCTCGCCGTCACCAGGGACACCCGGCACGACAAGCCGCTCCTGGACGACGGCACGCCCGACCCCGAGGTCCCTCCGGCACTCGTTCTCGGCCTCTGCCTGGACAAGCCCGGAGAGCGGCCCGGATACAACGGATTGAAAACGATCTCCCGGCTCCAGGAGCGCGGCTACGCACCCGGCTACCTTGCCTACGACAACTCCGGGGCCACAGGATGGCAGTTGCCTGTCAGGGCCCTGGGCTACCGGCCCGTCTACGACTACCGCGTCGACCAGCTCGGCAACCAGGGCGGAACCCAAGGAGCGATCCCCGTCGAGGGCACCTGGTACTGCCCCGCCGAGGCCGGCAAGGTCCAGTGCCCCCTCAAAGATCTACTTCCGCCTCCGCAACAGCGTCGAGGGTTCAACGGCTTCGCCAAGAGCCCCCTCGCCGAAGCCATCGAGTCCTCACGGTCCGGGCCCATCCGCGGACTCGCCGCCTGGACCGTCCTTCTTGTGTTCCAGCTCGCCCACGCCAACAGACGCAAGATCACAAGATGGCTGGACAGCCTGGCCCTCGGCGGTGAACGACCCGTCAGGCGCACGAACCGCAGACGCAGGACCAGGCCCCTGGGTACCTGGACCCCGATCGGCCACCTGACGCCCGCCACCTGAGTGACAGGCATCACACCCAGGACATCGCCCAGACAAGGAAGTCCCCTCGCCGCCCTGTGACGGCCGGCGAGGAGGCTTCGGCGTGTGAGGGACGTTACGTTCGGCCAACCCGGCCTGCGGATGCCTGGATCAACGCGAGAAGCGGGCCCCCTCGGTGACTTTCGCCACCGGGGAGACCCGCTTCATCTGTGCGCGAGGGGGGAGTTGAACCCCCACGCCCTTTCGGGCACTGGAACCTGAATCCAGCGCGTCTGCCTATTCCGCCACCCGCGCATGGGTGCTGCCGTTAGATTCTGTCACACTCTGCGGGGCTTCCCGTTCGGTGCGTCAGCGCCTTCCGACACCCAGAACACTAGCACGCTGTTCAGGGTGGATTCACATCCGTTTCCGGGCACCCCCACGGGGCGGGAACCGTCCTCTGTTGCGGGACACTGGCTTGAGGCGCCTCTACCATCCCTGTGGGGAAGCGGCGGCGGCGCCTGTGAGCGTTGACACCGGTCCCGAGGGACCGATCGGGGAACCACCGGTTTTCCCGGTGCGTGGATACGATCAGTAAGCAGTACCGGAAGGATCGAAGGGGAAGGATCGCGGCGTGAGCCCGCGACAACCGCAGGGCCTTGAGGAAGGAGGTGCACCGTGGGAGTACTCAAGAAGTTCGAGCAGCGTCTCGAGGGCTTCGTGAACGGCACCTTCGCCAAGGTGTTCAAGTCCGAGGTCCAGCCCGTGGAGATCGCGGGCGCGCTGCAGCGCGAGTGCGACAACAACGCCACCATCTGGAACCGGGACCGCACGGTGGTCCCCAATGACTTCATCGTCGAGCTCAGTACCTCGGACTACGAGCGGCTGAGCCCGTACGCCGTCCAGCTCGGCGACGAGCTGGCCGGCATGGTGCGCGACTACGCCAAGCAGCAGCGCTACACGTTCATGGGCCTGATCAAGGTCCATCTGGAGAAGGCCGACGACCTCGACACCGGTCTGTACCGGGTACGGAGTCGCACGCTGGCCTCCAGCGAGTCGCAGCAGCAGCTCCAGCAGTCGCCGCCGCAGGACCGGAACGCGCCCCAGGGCCGCGGCGGCTACGGCTACCCGCCGCAGGCCCCCCAGCGCCCCTCCGGGGCGCCCCCGATGCCCGCCGCACCGCCGCCCGCCGCGGCCGCCCCCGTGACCCGGCTCCCGGGCACCGGTACGGGCCCCGGCGCGGGTGCCGGCATGAACGTACGCCGCTGGATCGAGATCAACGGCAGCCGCCACCAGATCTCCCGGCCCACCCTCGTCCTCGGGCGCAGCACCGAGGCCGACGTGCGGGTCGACGATCCCGGTGTGTCCCGCCGGCACTGCGAGATCAGGGTCGGCACGCCCTCGACGGTCGTGGACCTCGGGTCCACGAACGGCATCGTGGTGGACGGGCAGCACACCCAGCGCGCTACGCTCCGCGACGGTTCACGGATCGTCGTGGGCAGTACCACCATCGTGTACCGGCAAGCCGAAGGGTGAAGCGGGGGCAATGTCAGAGCTGACCCTGACGGTCATGCGGTTGGGTTTCCTCGCCGTACTGTGGCTGTTCGTCATCGTGGCCGTACAGGTCATCCGTAGCGACCTGTTCGGGACCCGGGTGACCCAGCGCGCGGCCGGCCGCCGCGGCGACCAGACGCGGCCGCCGCAGCAGCGGCAGCAGACACAGGCGGCGGCCCAGCGGCAGCAGCCGCAGAACAACCGGGCCCGTCGCGGGGCCCCGACCAAGCTCGTGGTCGCCGAGGGCTCGCTGGCGGGGACCACCGTCGCGCTCCAGGGCCAGACCATCACGCTCGGCCGGGCCCACGACTCCACAATCGTGCTCGACGACGACTACGCGTCCAGCCGGCATGCCAGGATCTACCCGGACCGGGACGGCAACTGGATCGTCGAGGACCTGGGATCCACCAACGGGACCTTCATGGAACGGAACCGGCTGACCACGCCGACGCCGATCCCGCTCGGTGCCCCGATCCGCATCGGCAAGACCGTCATCGAGCTGCGGAAGTAGTCGCACCATGGGCGAGCACAGCCAGCGAGCGCGAGCGAGAGGGTGGGCAGCGTGCGGATGTACCCGGAGCCGACGGGCGAGGTGCGCATGACTCTGTCGCTGCGCTTCGCCGCCGGTTCGCACAAGGGAATGATCCGGGAGGGCAACGAGGACTCCGGCTACGCCGGCCCGCGGCTGCTCGCCATTGCCGACGGCATGGGCGGCCAAGCCGCCGGTGAGGTCGCCTCGTCGGAGGTGATCTCCACCCTCGTCACGCTCGACGACGACGTCCCCGGCTCGGACCTCCTGACCTCGCTCGCCACCGCCGTGCAGCGGGCCAACGACCAGCTGCGCGTCATGGTCGAGGAGGACCCCCAGCTGGAGGGCATGGGCACCACGCTCACCGCCCTGCTCTGGACCGGTCAGCGGCTCGGCCTCGTGCACGTCGGCGACTCGCGCGCGTATCTGCTGCGCGACGGCGTGCTCACCCAGATCACCCAGGACCACACCTGGGTGCAGCGGCTGGTCGACGAGGGCCGGATCACCGAGGAGGAGGCCGGCACGCACCCGCAGCGCTCGCTGCTGATGCGCGCGCTCGACGGCCGCGGCCAGGTCGAGCCCGACCTGTCCGTCCGCGAGGTCCGCGCCGGCGACCGGTACCTGATCTGCTCGGACGGCCTGTCCGGCGTGGTCAGCCACCAGACGCTGGAGGACACCCTCGCCGGGTACCAGGCGCCCGCCGAGACCGTGCAGGAGCTGATCCAGCTCGCCCTGCGCGGCGGCGGCCCCGACAACATCACCTGCATCGTCGCCGACGTCCTGGACATCGACGACGGGGACACCCTGGCCGTGCAGCTGCACGACACGCCCGTCGTCGTGGGCGCCGTCGCCGACAGCCGTCACCACCTCCCGATGTCCGACCCGCGGCACCTGCAGACCCCGGCCGGCCGCGCTTCCGAGCTCGGCCGCCCGCCGGCCCCGGAGGGCTCCTTCGGGCCCCCCGGCAGCGCCGACCCGGCGGCCGGCTCGCCCATGGGCAGCTTCGGCGCCTTCGAGGACGAGGAACTCGACAAGCCGGTGAAGTCGCGCCGGTGGCTCAAGCGGTCCCTCGTGCTGCTGGTCGCCCTCGGTGTCGTCGGCGGTGGTCTGTACGGCGCGTACCGTTGGACGCAGACGCAGTACTACGTCGGGGTCAAGGGCGATCACGCGGCGATCTACCAGGGCATCGAGCAGAAGCTGGCCTGGGTCAACCTGTCGAAGGTCCATGAGGACCGCCCTGGCATCGAACTCAAGTACCTACCGCAGAACCAGCGGAAGTACGTGACGGCCACCATCGCCGCCGGCAACCTCGCCGACGCCCGCAAGACCGCGGACGAGCTGGAGCACCAGGCCAAGGTCTGCCAGACCAAGGAATCCCTGGACAAGGCCCGGGCGGACGCCGCCGACAAGGCCAAGAAGGACCAGCAGAAGGGCGCGGGCACCGCATCCGGCAAGGCCACGGGCAAGCCCTCGGGCTCCCCGACCGCCGGCGGCACCGCGAGCACGCCCCCCAGCAGCCCGTCCGCGGGCGCGACCACCAGTCCGTCGACCAGCCCCACCCTCACCGCCGAGGACCAGGCGCTGGCCGAGCAGTGCCCCACGGGCAGCTAGCAGTCTGCAGGAGGGCCGTCAGTCCAGCATGAGCGTTGTCACGAACACCACGACCATCACATCCGTCGGCGCGCCGAGCCGTCGCAACACGGAGCTCGCGCTTCTCGCCTTCGCGGTGCTGATCCCGGTCTTCGCGTACGCGAACGTGGGCCTGGCGAAGAACGACGCGCTGCCCGCGGGCATGCTCGCGTACGGCCTCGGGCTGGGCGCGATCGCCGGTGTCGCGCACCTTGTGGTGCGCCGGTTCGCGCCGTACGCCGACCCCCTGATGCTGCCGATCGCCACGCTGCTCAACGGCCTGGGGCTGGTCTTCATCTGGCGTCTCGACCAGGAGCCGTCGCTGCCGGGCGGGTCCTCCGCGCCGACGCAGCTGATGTGGTCGACGCTGGGCGTCGCGTTCTTCCTGGGCGTACTGATCTTCCTCAAGGACCACCGCATCCTGCAGCGCTACACCTACATCTCGATGGTGGTCGCGCTGGTCCTGCTGATCCTCCCGGTGTTCTTCCCGGCCGTCTACGGCGCCCGGATCTGGATCACCGTCGCCGGTATGTCCATCCAGCCCGGTGAGTTCGTCAAGATCATCATCGCGGTGTTCTTCGCCGGCTACCTGATGGTCAAGAGGGACGCCCTCGCGCTCGCCAGCCGCCGCTTCATGGGCATGTACCTGCCCCGAGGCCGCGACCTGGGCCCGATCCTGGTGATCTGGGGCCTCAGCATCCTGATCCTGGTCTTCGAGACCGACCTGGGCACCTCGCTGCTCTTCTTCGGCCTCTTCGTGATCATGCTCTACGTCGCCACCGAGCGGACCAGCTGGATCGTCTTCGGTCTGCTGCTGTCCGTGGGCGGCGCCGTGGTCGTGGGCAGCTTCGAGCCGCACGTCCACAGCCGTGTGGAGGACTGGCTCAACCCGTTCCGCACCATCGAGGCCGGGCAGGGCGCCAGCCAGCCCGCCCAGGCCATGTGGGCCTTCGGCTCCGGCGGCCTCTTCGGCTCCGGCCTCGGCCAGGGCTACTCCCGGCTCATCGGCTTCGCCGCCAAGAGCGACTACATCTTCGCCACCGTCGGCGAGGAGCTGGGCCTGGCCGGTCTGATGGCCATACTGCTGCTCTACGCACTCCTGGTGGAGCGCGGCGCCCGCACCGCCCTCGCCGCCCGCGACCCCTTCGGCAAACTGCTGGCGATCGGTCTGTCCGGCGCGTTCGCGCTCCAGGTGTTCGTCGTGGCCGGCGGCGTCACCGGTCTGATCCCGCTGACCGGTATGACGATGCCGTTCCTCGCCCAGGGTGGTTCCTCCGTGATCGCCAACTGGGCGCTGGTGGCCATCCTGCTGAGAATCAGCGACACCGCGCGCCGTCCGGCGCCGACCCCCGCCTCGTCCCCCGATGCCGAGCCGACCCAGGTGGTGCGCGTCCAGTGAACAAGCCCCTGCGACGAGTCGCTGTCTTCTGCGGGCTGCTCGTGCTCGCCCTCCTGATCAGGGTGAACTACATCCAGTTCGTCCAGGCCGACGCGCTCAGGACCGACACCAACAACCGCCGCGTCGCCATCAACCAGTACGCGAGCCCGCGCGGCGACATACTCGTCGACGGCAAGGCCGTGACCGGCCACGCCGAGACCAACGGCAGCGACTTCCGGTACAAGGCCACCTTCAAGGACGGCCCCCTGTGGGCGCCGGTCACCGGCTACGCGTCCCAGGCCTTCGGCTCCACCCAGCTGGAGTCGATCTACGACTCGATCCTCACCGGCGACGACGACCGGCTGTTCTTCAAGCGCACCGTCGACATCCTGTCCGGCAAGCAGAAGCAGGGCGGCGACGTCGTCACGACGCTGAACGCCAAGGCGCAGAAGGCCGCCTTCGAGGGCCTGGGCAAGAAGAAGGGCGCCGTCGCCGCGATCGACCCGAAGACCGGCGCCATCCTCGCGCTGGCCAGCACGCCGTCGTACGACCCGTCCTCCTTCGCCGGCAACTCCAAGAAGGACAGCAAGGCCTGGAGCTCGCTGCTGAAGGAGAACAACAAGGACGAGCCGATGCTCAACCGGGCGCTGCGCCAGACGTACCCGCCGGGTTCCACCTTCAAGGTCGTCACCGCCGCCGCCGCCCTCCAGGACGGGCTGTACAGCAACATCGACGACCCGACGGACTCCCCGGTGCCGTACATCCTCCCGGACACCAACCACCAGGAGCTGAAGAACGAGGGGCCCATCCCCTGCAAGAACGCCACGCTCCGGGTGGCCCTGCAGTACTCGTGCAACTCGGTCTTCGGCAAGATCGGCGCCGACCTCGGCCGCGACAAGATGGTCGACGAGGCCCAGAAGTTCGGCTTCAACCAGGAGATCTTCATCCCGGTCCGCACCGCGGCCAGCAACATCTCCAAGACCATGGACAAGCCGCAGACCGCGCTGTCCTCGATCGGCCAGTTCGAGACCGCCGCCACCCCGCTGCAGATGGCGATGGTGGCCGCCGCGATCGCGAACGACGGCACGCTGATGCAGCCCTACATGGTGAGCAAGCTGCAGGCCCCGAACAACGCCGTGGTCGAGCAGACCAAGCCCAAGGAGTTCTCGCAGCCGCTGAGCCCGGAGAACGCCCAGAAGCTCCAGCAGATGATGGAGACCGTCGTCACCGACGGTACGGGCAAGAACGCACAGATCTCCGGCGTCACCGTGGGCGGCAAGACCGGTACCGCCCAGCACGGTATCGACAACAGTGAGTCTCCTTACGCGTGGTTCATCTCATACGCCAAGACGGACTCCGGTTCCCCGGTGGCGGTCGCGGTGGTCGTCGAGGACGCGAGCGCCAACCGCGGGGACATCTCCGGTGGCGGCTTCGCGGCCCCGATCGCCAAGAGCGTCATGGAGGCCGTGCTGAACAAGTGATGCCGGTCACGCCGTATCTCTGTATGTGCGCCAAAACGCACGTTGCGATACCGGTCGTATATCGGCTACCGGCCAGGGCCGGGATCGGTACGCGGCGGCGGGTACGGTATGCCCGAGCAGCCACACGGACGGTTTAGGAAGGGCAAGCGCTATGGAAGAGCCGCGTCGCCTCGGCGGCCGGTACGAGCTGGGCTCGGTGCTCGGCCGCGGTGGTATGGCCGAGGTGTACATCGCCCACGACACCCGGCTCGGCCGCACCGTCGCCGTGAAGACGCTCCGGGTGGATCTCGCCCGCGACCCGTCCTTCCAAGCCCGGTTCCGCCGTGAGGCCCAATCGGCCGCCTCGCTGAACCACCCGTCGATCGTCGCGGTGTACGACACCGGCGAGGACTACGTCGACGGGGTCTCCATCCCGTACATCGTCATGGAGTACGTGGACGGCTCCACCCTGCGTGAGCTGCTGCACTCCGGCCGCAAGCTGCTGCCGGAGCGTTCGCTCGAGATGACGGTGGGCATCCTCCAGGCACTGGAGTACAGCCACCGCTCCGGCATCGTGCACCGCGACATCAAGCCCGCGAACGTCATGCTGACGCGCCAGGGCCAGGTCAAGGTCATGGACTTCGGCATCGCCCGCGCCATGGGCGACTCCGGCATGACGATGACGCAGACCGCGGCCGTCATCGGCACCGCGCAGTACCTCTCGCCGGAGCAGGCCAAGGGCGAGACCGTCGACGCCCGTTCCGACCTGTACTCCGCCGGCTGCCTGCTGTACGAGCTGCTGACCGTGCGGCCGCCCTTCGTGGGCGACTCCCCGGTCGCGGTGGCGTACCAGCACGTCCGGGAGGAGCCGCAGCCCCCGAGCGTGTACGACCCCGAGGTCACCCCCGAGATGGACGCCATCGTCCTCAAGGCGCTGACCAAGGACCCTGACTACCGCTACCAGTCCGCCGACGAGATGCGGGCCGACATCGAGGCCTGCCTCGACGGCCAGCCGGTCGGCGCCACGGTCGCCCTCGGCTCCGTCGGCTACGGCGGCGGTTACGGCGGCTACGGCAACGACTCCGCCACCACGGCCATGCCGCCGCAGCACGACGCCGGCACCTCGATGCTGCCGCCCATGCGCGACGACGACGGCGGCTTTGGCTACGACCAGCAGGGACCCGGCGGCGGTGGTCGGCGCAAGCCCAAGAAGAGCAACACCTCGACCATCCTGCTCGTCGTCGCGGCCGTCCTGGTCCTCATCGGCGCGATCTTCATGGGCAAGGCGCTCTTCTCCGGGGGCGACAGCGGGGGCGACACCGTCTCCGTTCCGGCGTTCGTCGGCGTCGCCAAGGCCGAGGCGGAGACCAAGGCCCAGAACGCCAATGTGACGATCTCCTTCGGCGAGGAGGTCTTCTGCGCCGACCAGCCCAAGGGCAACGTCTGCAAGCAGTCGGCCGAGCCCGGCACGAGCATCCCCAAGGACCAGTCGGTCACCCTGAACCTCTCCAAGGGCGCCGAGAAGATCCCCGTGCCCGACGTCACCGGGGACAAGTTCGAGGACGCCCAGCAGGAGCTCAAGCAGGCGGGCTTCGAGGTCGACAAGCAGTCCCAGACCTCCACTGACGAGGAAGAGGGAACGGTCCTCAAGCAGGACCCGAAGGGCGGCGAGAAGCGCGCCAAGGGCGTGACGATCACGCTGACCGTGGCGGTGGCCCCGCAAGAGGTCACGATCAAGGACGTCGGCAACAAGTCCAAGGACGAGGCCACGCAGATCCTCACGGCAGACGGTCTCAAGGTGACCGTTACCCAGGAGGAGTCCGCCGACCACGCCCAGGACACGGTCATCAGGACGGAGCCGGGGGCCGGAAGCACAGTCAAGGCGGGCGACACGGTCACGATCGTGATCGCGAAGCCCCCGTCCACCAACGCGATCCCCGACCTGACGGGCAAGTCGCTCGGCGAGGTCAAGGGCATCGCCAGCGAGATGGGACTGAACCTGGTGGTGTTCCCGCCCAACCTGGCAGGGAACGACAACGCCATCGTCCAGAACCAGAACCCGCCCCGCGATTCCCAGATGAAGCCGGGTGACACGCTGACGGTCGGGGTCCAGGACCCGAACGGCGGCGGGAACAACGGCGGCGGCGGCTTCTTCAACGGAGGCGGCAACGGCGGCTGACGCGCCGACGCCGCCTGCCGGGCGGGAGCAAAAGGGGAGGGGCCCCGGACACGATGTCCGGGGCCCCTCCCCTTTTGCTCTGCCGGCCCCCTCAGCCGCCCAGCTCCGCCGGAGGCGTCCGCTTCGCGTCGACCCTCTGCGTGCGGACGAGTTCGGCCCAGACGATGTAGCGGTAGCGGGACGTGTAGACCGGGGTGCAGGTCGTGAGGGTGATGTAGCGGCCGGCCTTGGTCCTGCCGCTCTCGGCGGGGATCTGGGCGAGCACCTTGACGTTGTACTTCGAGGTCTGCGGCAGGACGGAGAAGACCTTGTAGACGAACCAGGTGTCGCGGTTCTCGAAGACGACCGCGTCGCCCTTCTTGATCTTGTCGATGTTGTGGAACTTGGCGCCGTGGCCGTCGCGGTGGGCCGCGAGCGAGAAGTTGCCCTGCTTGTCCCAGGGCAGGGCCGACTTCACGGGGTCGGTGTAGTAGCCGGCGACGCCCTCGTTGAGGACGTCGGTGCCGGTGCCCTTACGGACCAGGACCTCGAAGTTCTTGCCCATCGCGGGGACGTGGAGGAAGCCGATGCCGTTCTTGGTGTCGAGCTTGCCCGGCTGCTCGACCGCCCACTGGCGGCGGACGTCGTCGCCGTCGCGCTGGGCCTGGCGGTCGGCCAGGACGTTGGTCCACCACAGGGAGTAGACGACGAAGAGCCCGAGCACCAGGCCCGCGGTGATGAGGAGTTCACCGATCAGGCTGACGACGGCGGCGACGCCGTCGCGGGTGCGCCGCGGGTAGGGCGCCGTCTCCCACTGGTGGTCCTGCTGGGTGGTCGTCACCGCTGCCCCGATCTGTGCGTACGTACCCGGCCTACTCGACCAGCGCGTCCGGCTTGCCCTTCGCACGCGGCCGTTCCTCGACCATCTTGCCCCAGACGATCAGGCGGTACGTGCTCGTGAACTCCGGTGTGCAGGTGGTCAGCGTGATGTAGCGGCCCGGCTTGGTGAACCCGGATCCGTTGGGGACCGGCTTGATCACGGAGGTGTTCGACGGCGGGGTCGAGGCCAGCATGCTCGTGACCTCGTACGTGTAGTAGGTCGACTCCGTCTCGACGACGACCTTGTCGCCGTCCACCAGCTTGTTGATGTAGCGGAACGGTTCGCCGTGGGTGTTGCGGTGGGCGGCGAGCGCGAAGTTGCCCTGCTTGTCCCAGGGCATCGCCGTCTCCAACTGGCCGTCGTAGTGGCCGATCATGCCCTTGTCGAGCACCTTGTGCTTGTCGGTGCCCTCGGCGATGGGGGCCTTCACGTCCAGCTTGGGGATGTACATGATCGCGAAGCCCTGGCCGGGCGAGAACGCACCGGGGTCGCGGGGCGTCGTCTTCTCGCCCTCCCACTGCTTCTGGAGGCTGTTGGCGGCCCCGCCGGCCTGCTGGTGGGCCAGGACGTTGGTCCACCACAGCTGGTAGGTGACGAACAGCAGCATCAGCACGCCGAAGGTGATGAACAGCTCACCCACGACGCGGCTGGCGATCACACCGGGGCTCTCCTTGGCCGCGCGGGCCGCGCGACGGGCTTCCATACGGGAGCGGGGGGCGGGGACCATCGCCGGGGTGGACGCGTCCGGGGCCGTGAGCGCCCCTGTGGCGTCCTGGGCGCCCGGGGCGGCACCGGAACGCCTGCGTCCTCTGCCACCGCGCCGTGCGGCCTCCTGGGCGGCCTTGCGGCGGGCGGCACGGCCGCCGACCGCGGGCATGCCGTCGTCCTCGCGCTCCGGGCGCGGCGGCCCCGGGTCCTCCTCCGGTCCGTCGCCGGGCGCGGTGTCCGTGTCCTTGTCGCGGCGGGGGACGGGGCCGGGGGCGTCCACGACAGGCAGCGCCATCGTGTCGCCGGGGGCACCGGCCGCCCTGCGGCGGGCGACGGCCCGCTCCTCCTCGGTGGGCCGGCGGCGTACGACGCGGGCGGCCTCGGGCGGTTGCGGCGCCTGCTCCTCCCACGGCGGCACGGAGACCGGGGCGGTCGGCACCTGGGCGGACGGGGCGTCGACCGGCGGGGCCTCGGCGGCCCGGGCCGCGGGCTCGTACGCGGACGGCTGCGCGTGCCGCGCGCTCGTCCGGCTCTCCTGCGGTGTCCGCCGCGGCTCCTGGGCAGGCGGCTCCTGCTCCTGGGCCGGGGGCTCCCCGGGCCCTTCCGCGCGCGGCGAGGTGCTCGGCAGCGGGTCGTTGAGCGGGTCGGCCAACTGCTCCACCGCGGCGGCGAATTCGGCGGTGTCACCGAAGTGCCGATGCGCGGTCACGCAATCACGCCCTGGTTCCGACCACAGGCGCGAGGCCCGCGGAGCGCTCGACGGCGCCCTGGTCGCCGCACTCGGCCAACCAGTTGGCGAGCATCCGGTGTCCCCATTCGGTGAGTACCGACTCCGGGTGGAACTGGACGCCCTCCACCCGGGCGGTGCGGTGCCGCAGGCCCATCACGATGCCGTTCTCCGTCCAGGAGGTGACGTCCAACTCCTCGGGCAGGGTGTCACGTTCGACCGCCAGGGAGTGGTACCGGGTGGCGGTGAAGGGCGTCGGCAGCCCGGCGAAGACCCCGCGTCCCTCGTGGAACACCGGGGAGGTCTTGCCGTGCAGCAGCTCGGGCGCCCGGTCCACGACACCGCCGTAGGCGACCGCCATGGACTGCAGGCCGAGGCAGACGCCGAAGACCGGGACGTCGGTGGCCGCGCAGTGCCGCACCATGTCGACGCAGATCCCGGCCTCTTCGGGGGTGCCGGGTCCCGGTGACAGCAGGACCCCGTCGAAGCCGTCCTGCGCGTGCGCGAGGGCGACCTGGTCGTTGCGGAGCACCTCGCACTCGGCGCCCAGCTGGTAGAGGTACTGGACCAGGTTGAAGACAAAGCTGTCGTAGTTGTCCACGACGAGGATGCGGGCGCTCACCGTACAGCCGCCATCCCCTGGTCCACGGTCACGTCGTTGAAGGGGAGCAGCGGCTCCGCCCACGGGAAGACGTACTGGAAGAGGACGTACACGACGGCGAGGACGAGGACGAGCGAGATCGCCGCCCTCACCCACGCGTTGCCCGGCAGGTGCCTCCAGATGAAGCCGTACATGCGCTGCCTTCCTGCTCCCTGCTCCCCGTGCCACGCCAAGATTAGCCCGACAGTCCCTCCGGCATGCCGTCCTCCACAGGCTGTGTGGATTCCAGGTGCCCCCAGGTGACGAGCCGGTGGCTGTGGCCCCACTCGGGATCGCACGTGGTCAGGGTCAGATAGCGCCCGGGAACGGTGTAGCCGGACTTCTCCGGCACGGGATCGACGACCGCGACGTCGGTGGGCACCGTGCGGTAGGGTGCGCGGTCGATCTCGTACGTGTACCAGGTCCGGCCGTCGGTGAGGACGACCTCGTCGCCCTTGCGCAGCAGCGGGAAGTCCTTGAACGGGTCCCCGTAGGTGCGCCGGTGGCCGGCGACGGCGAAGTTTCCGACCCCGCCGAGACGGGCGGTGTCCGCGTAGTGGCCCAGGCCCCGCTTGAGGGTGCCGGTCTCCGTGCCCTGGAGCACCGGCTTGTGCCAGTCCCGCCCGAGGCGGGGGACGTACATGACGGCGAAGGCCTTGCCCTGCGGGTACGGCGTCACCTTGGGGGCGGGTTTCGCGGAATCCGGCACCTTGTGCGCGGTGGACGGCCGCGCCGTGCCCGCCGGTTGTGTCGCCCAGCTGTCCTGGAGCCGGTGGATCTCGCCGTCCATGGCGCTGTCGGCCCGTAAGCCGGTCCAGAAGAGCACGTAGACCACGAAGAGGACCATCAGCGCGCCCGCGGTGACGCACAACTCGCTCAGCGTCCGCACCACCAGGCGCACGGCGATCACCCCACAGGCTTGGCGTAGTGCAGATCCACTGTGCCGGAGTAGCCGGGCAGAGTCACCCGCTTGTCATCCTCGACCTTCCATCCGAGTCCGTAGGCCTCGACGTACTGCAGGTAGTTCTGGATCGCCGGGCTGCGGTCGATCGCCTTGTGCAGCTTGCCGGGGTCGCCCACCGCCGTGATCTTGTAGGGCGGGGAGTAGACGCGTCCCTGCAGGATGAGGGTGTTGCCGACGCAGCGCACCGCGCTGGTGGAGATCAGCCGCTGGTCCATGACCTTGATGCCCGAGGCGCCGCCCGCCCACAGGGCGTTGACGACGGCCTGGAGGTCCTGCTGGTGGATCACGAGGTCGTTGGGCTGCGGGTCGGGCACGCCGGCGATGAGCGGTGCGGCGTCCGGCGGCGCGTCGTTGAGGGTGACGGAGACGGCGGGGCCGCTCAGCTTGCTCGTGCCCGCCTCGGCGGAGAGCCGGTCGAGCCGGTCGCGGGTCGCGTCGCTGACCCCGCTGTCGGCGTGGGCGAGGGAGTCGACGTCCTTGCGCACGCCGGAGAGCTCGTTGTCGAGCTTCTCGTTCTGCCGGCTCTTCTCCTGAACCCGGTCCGACAGCCGCAGCAGGGGCTCGTCGGTGCGGATGTCCACACCCTTGGCAGTGTCGAAACTCACCCAGAACAGCAGGCCGGCGAGGGCGAAGACAGCCGCGCTGAGCAGGCGAAGCACCACAGACCGGGCAGAACGGCGGGTGGGGGAGGCATGGACCGGACTGCTCACCGTAGCCTTATCTCCTTCCAACCCATGGAAGCACTACGCTAACGGACGCCTGGCGGCCTGGTTCGCCTCGCCGCCCGCCAGTTCACACCACACGTCACACGCGCGGTCACGCAGCGCATCGACAGGAGAGTCCCTCGTGCCGAAGTCACGGATCCGCAAGAAGGCAGACTTCACCCCGCCGCCGGCGAAGACCGCCGCCATAAAGCTGAGCACCGGCAGGGGCTGGGTCGCACCGCTGATGCTGGCGCTCTTCCTCGTCGGCCTGGCGTGGATCGTCATCTTCTATGTGACGCAGGGCAGCTGGCCGGTGGAGCAGCTGGGCAACTGGAACATCGCCGTGGGCTTCGGCTTCATCGCGGGTGGCTTCGTCGTCTCCACGCAGTGGAAGTAGTCGATCGCACAGTTATCCACAAGCGTCATCCACAGTGTTGAAAAGGTCGCATGATCTGTGGATAACCACTACCGGGTTGACGCCGGTGTGACCGGTGGTCCGATGTACGGGCCACCGGTCTTTCATTGATCTTGCAGGTCAGACACGGTGTGTGCGGGTCCGTGCACGACTTGCCCACAGGATGCACAGGGGAGCGGTCCATCGCTGTGGATAACGTCAGATCAACAGAGCGGGTTACGGCCTAACCGGTGATTCCTGCGACGCCCACCCACGCGACGACCAGCACCACGGCCAGCACGGCCGCGGCCGTCCCCCACTGCACCAGCGCGCGGCGCTCACGCGGCGCGTAGGCCATCCCGACCGCCACGAGAGAACCCGCGACCAGGCCGCCGATGTGGGCCTGCCAGCTGATGCCCGCCCAGAAGAACGTGAAGACCAGGTTCAGCCCGAGCAGGATCAGGACCGGGCGCATGTCGTAGCGCAGGCGCCGCATGAAGACCGCGGTGGCGCCGAACAGTCCGAAGATCGCGCCCGACGCGCCGAGCGTCGCGGTGTTGGGCGCCGCCAGCAGCAGCACCAGCGCACCGCCGCCCAGCCCGGAGATCAGGTAGAGCGCGATGTAGCGGGCCCGGCCGAGCAGCCCCTCCAGTGGGGCGCCGATCCACCACAGCGAGAGCATGTTGAAGCCGATGTGCCACAGCTCCTGGTGCAGGAACATCGAGCTGATCAGCCGGTACCACTGGTCCGCGCCGAGGGCCACACCGAAGCAGCCGGACCGGTCGCAGGCCGCCCCGAGCAGCGCCAGGTCGGTCACCACCCGGTCGCCCACCGCCTGGACGAGCAGGAAGACCGCCAGGTTCAGCCCGATCAGGACCTTGGTCACCAGGCGCGGGTCGCCGGCCACGCTGCCGCCCGCGACCGTGCGCGGACCGGTGGCCTGCGTCTCCCGGCGGGCGTCGCGCACGCACTCGGGGCAGTGGAAGCCGACCGAGGCGTTGACCATGCACTCGGGGCAGATCGGCCGCTCGCAGCGGGAGCACCGGATGCCGGTCTCCCGGTCCGGATGCCGGTAGCAGCGGACCGCCTGGTCGGTCATCTCTCAGCCCTTCACCGCGGAATCGCCCCGCACATCAGACGGACGGGCAGGGCGGTTGAGTTCCCGGGTCGCCCTACCGGCGCTCGACGACCACGCTCTGGATGACGACGTCCTCCACCGGACGGTCGGTGCGCGGGTTGGTCGGGGTGGTGGCGATGGCGTCCACGACCTTCTGGCTGGCCGGGTCCACGACCTCGCCGAAGATCGTGTGCTTGTGGGTCAGCCAGGTCGTGGGCGACACGGTGATGAAGAACTGCGAGCCGTTGGTCGCCGGCCCGGCGTTCGCCATGGCCAGCAGGTACGGCCGGGTGAAGGCCAGCTCGGGGTGGAACTCGTCGCCGAACTGGTAGCCCGGATCGCCGGTGCCGTTGCCCAGCGGGTCGCCGCCCTGGATCATGAAACCGGAGATGACGCGGTGGAAGACCGTGCCGTTGTAGAGCGGCTCCGTGGAGGAGAGACCGGTCCGCGGGTCGGTCCACTCGCGGGTGCCCTCGGCGAGCTCGACGAAGTTCTGGACGGTCTTCGGCGCGTGGTCCGGCAGGAGCCGGATGGTGATGTCCCCCTGGGTGGTCCTCAGGGTGGCGTGGAGCTGCTCGGCCACGGTCTACCTTCCATCAGTCCTCGACGACAGGGACAAATCCTCGCACGTCGGGGCTTCTCCCGCGCCCTGTCGCGAACCGGCCCCGCGGCGACGGCCCGGGCGGACGCGGCTTGACCCGGATGCCCGTACGCACATGCCGTTCCCCGTCGTCACGGGCATGATTTCAAACCGGGTGGAAAGGCGAAAACGTAACGCCACCGAGGAGGAGGTTCTCGTGACCCGCATCGACAGCGTGCGCGACGCAGCCGGAAGGACGAAGGACAGCGTGCGGCACGCCGCGGACGCGGTGGCGCCGTACGCCGGCACAGCGAAGGGCAGCGCCGCGCACTACGCGGACGAGGCGCGGCTGTACCTGGCACCCAGGGTGTCGTCGGCCGCCCTGCAGGCCCGCGACGCGGCCCGTGTTCAGTACGACGCCTACCTGGCGTCGCGCGTCGACCAGGCCCTGGCGGCGGTGCCACCGGGAGTGCAGCAGGCCGTCGGCACCGCCGCCCAGCGGACCCGCAGGACGGCCCGGCAGGCGGCGGACTACACCGGCCCGCGCGTGGAGCAGGCCGTCAGCACCGTCCGCTCGGTCGCCCAGCCGGCCGCGGAGGAGGCGGCGGTCCGGGCGGCCGCCGCGGTCGCCGCCCTGCGCAGCCATGTCACGGCCGCCGACATCCGCAAACTGGAGCGCCGCCGCGTGCGGCGTGCCCGTTCCGGGCGCTTCGCCAGGACCTTCCTGCTGGTGGGCCTGGTCGCGGGCGGCGGATTCGCGGCCTGGAAGTGGTGGAGCAGGCAGACCAACCCCGACTGGCTGGTGGAGCCCGCGCCGGCCACCGAGGTCGCCGACCGCGCCTCGCTCAACGGCGGGGTCGGCTCCGACGCCGCCTTCGGGAAGGTCGACGGCTCCCCCGTCGACGCCCTCGACCCCGAGGTGCAGGCCAAGCAGGCCGAGGCCGACTCGAAGGACCGCCCCGGCAACGGGGAGACGTATCCCTGAGACGGGGCCCGGGCAGCGGCGGCGGTGCGGTGCCGGCACCACCGCCGCGTGACGTCGTCATGACGCGGGAGGGCGGCGGACCCTGTGGTCCGCCGCCCTCCCGCTGTGCGTACAGGGGCTCATCTCACCGCTGCGCGGGCACGGGCAGGTCCTCCCCCTCCTCCGGCTCCGCCTCGGGGTCGGCGATCTCCGCGGGCACCCCGTGCAGGGCCCAGCGGGCCGCGACGGCGCCGCAGGCGATGAGCACCGCCCCGGCCAGCGTCGTGACCTGGATGCTGTGGCAGAACGCGTCCCTGGCGGTCTCCGTCAGCGCGGTCCCCGCCGCGCCGGGGATCCGGGCACCCGCCTCGACCGCGCCGCCCACCGATTCACGGGCGGCCCGTGCCACACCGTCGGGCAGCCCGGCGGGCAGGACCAAGGAGTCGCGGTAGACCGAGGCGAGGACGGAGCCGAGGACGGCGATGCCCAGCGAGCCGCCCATCTCCATCGCCGTCTCCGAGACGGCCGCGGCCGCGCCGGTGCGGTCCTTGGGAGCGCTCGCCAGGATCGTGTCGTTGGTGACCGAGACGATCAGGATGATCCCCATGCCGTTGACGACCAGCGGCGCCAGCAGCGCACCGTAGGACGTGCCCGGGTCGGACAGCTGCCCGAGGACCGCGGTGCTCACGGCCACCATGCCGAGGCCCAGCGCGACGACCGTGGCCCGGCCGAGACGCGGGATCAGGGCGGTGGCGAGCGGTGCGGCGAACGCCGCGGCGAGCGGGCCGGGCAGCAGGGCGAGGCCCGCGGTGAACGGCGACCAGCCGCGGACGGTCTGGAAGTACATCGCGAAGGCCAGCGACAGCGTGGACGAGGCGAAGATCATCACCAGGTTGGCACCGACCGCACCGCTGAAGGCGGGGTTGCGGAACAGCCGCAGGTCGATCAACGGCTCCTCCACGCGGACCTGGCGGCGGGCGAAGAGCAGCAGGGCCGCGACCCCCACCGCCGCCGCGATCCACACCGGCGCGTGGCCGGCGCCGTCCCGGAAGCCGGTCTTGATCGCGTAGATGGCACCCAGCACACCGACGATCGACAGGGGGACACCCGGCCAGTCCAGCCGCCCCGGACGCGGGTTGCGCGACTCGGGCAGCACCAGCACCCCGGCGACCAGGACGACGGCCATCAGCGGAACGTTGACCAGGAACACCGAACCCCACCAGAAGTGGTCCAGCAGCAGCCCGCCGACGACCGGGCCGAGGGCGAAGCTCGCCGCGCCGATGCCGCTGCTGATGCCGATCGCGGTGGTGCGCTCCTTGGGGTCGGTGAAGGCGTGGCGCAGCAGGGACAGGGTGGAGGGCACCATCATCGCGCCGGCCACTCCCAGCAGGGCCCGCCCGGCGATGAGCAGCTGCGGGTCGGGGGCGTACGCGGTGAGCAGCGAGGCACCGCCGAAGGCGGCGGCGCCCAGCAGCATCAGGCGCTTGCGGCCGAGGCGGTCGCCGAGGTTGCCCATGACGACCAGGAGGCTGCCCATGGCGAAGCCGTAGACGTCGGAGATCCACAGGATCTGAGTGCCGCTCGGGTGCATGTCCCTGAGCAGGGACGGGATGGCGTAGTTGAGGACGCTGTTGTCGATGCCGAGGAGCATGGCGGCCAGGCAGCAGACGGCCAGTGCGGCCCACCGGTGGCGGGCGGGGCCCGGGGCCCGCGGGGTCGGGGTGGTGTGTGTCGTCGTCATGGGGGCAACGGTGGCCGGGCGCGCTGACCGGCCGCGTACCGCGCGCTGACCGGCGGTCAGGCGCCGGCGTCCTGCCCGGTCAGCGTCATCAGGGCCCGGTCCACGGGGAGCCGGGCACCGCGTGCGTAGGCCGCCTCGTACGCGGGGGAGTCCAGGGCGGCCCGCACGGCGGCGTCGGTGCGGTCGGCATCGGGGAGCGCGGGCACCGACGGGCCGCGCAGGGCGCTGGCGATGCCGAGGCGTTCGGCGGCCGCGGCGGGGTCGCCCTCGGCGAGCGAGAGCTCGGCCTGGGCCGCGGCGAGGGCCGCCGCCAGGGGCAGGTTCCGGGCGCCGTGCGCGGGGTCGGCGGCCTCCAGGAATCGCGCGCGGGCCTGCTCGGGACGGCCTTCCGCCAGGGCGATCCGGCCCAGGGCGATGAGCGCCTCGGTGCGGGCGCCCTCGCCGGTGTACCAGCCGGTGAGGCACTCGGACAGGGCCAGCTCGCACAGCCGGCGCGCCTCGGCGAGGTCGCCCTCCAGCCGCGCGCACTCGCCCAGGCCGAGATGGGCGCCGGCGAGCAGCTCCCGGGCGCCGGACCTGCGGGCGAGCTCCAGGCACGCGGTGAAATCGGCCCGGGCCCGGTCGGTACGGCCCGCGTGGGCGGCGCTCTTGCCGCGCTCGCCGAGCAGTTCGGCCACGTTCTCCGTGGCGCCGAGTTCCCGCGCGACGGCCAGCGCCTCGTCCACGAGCCGCAGGGCGCGCGGCTGGTCACCGCGGGCCCCGGAGAGCCAGGCCAGCTGGGTCAGGGCCATGGTGCTGCCCCACCGGTCGCCGAGCGTGCGGAAGGCCGCGAGCGCGGCGGTGAACTCCGCCTCTCCCGCGTCGATGTCGCCTTCCGCCATCCACAGCTGGAACCCCGAGCCGATGTGCATGAGCGCGGTCTGCCAGGGGTCCTCGGCCTGTCCCGCCAGCTCCCGCCGGTACACCGCGTACGTCTCGGTGTCGGGGACGCCGGAGAAGGGCGCCCACAGCAGGTTGAGCACGGGGAACCGGCGCGGCAGGCCGCCGAGCCGGCGGACGACCTCGGCCACGGAGGCGAAGTGCGCGGCCAGTTCGCCCTGGTCCGCGGTGGCGGCCGCGGCCGTCATGACGCACAGGGCGTACTCCTCGTCCAGCCCCTCCGGCGGGCCCGTCCCGGTCGCCCGGAGCAGTTCGGCCGCGGGCTGGGCGCCTTCGTACCGCATGCCGCGGAGCATCCAGTAGGTGCACAGGGAGGCGAGCAGCCGCAGGGCGGCGGCGGTGTCGCCCGCGGCGACCGCGCCGCGCAGGGCGGAGTGCAGGTTGTCGTGGTCGGCGGCCAGGCGGCCCAGCCAGTCGAGCTGTTCCGCGCGCCGCAGATGGGGGTCGGCGGTCAGTGCCAGGCCGAGGAAGTACGCGGCGTGCGCGCGGCGCAGCGGCTCGCTCTCCCCGGCCTCCGCCGCACGGTCGGCGGCGTAGGCGCGGATGGTCTGGAGCAGCCGGTAGCGCGTCCCGTGGGCGCCGGCGCCCTCGGGACGGTGGACGACGACCAGTGACTTGTCGGCGAGCGAGGCGAGCAGATCGAGTACGTCGTCGGCGTCGATCGCGGGGGCGCCCTGCGCCGGGTCCGCCGGTCCGGCGCAGACCGCCTCGGCGGCGGCGAGGGTCCAGCCGCCGGCGAAGGCGGACGTCCGGCGCAGAACGGTCCGTTCCTCCTCGGACAGCAGCTCCCAGCTCCAGTCGACGACGCCGCGCAGGGTGCGCTGGCGCGGGGTCGCGGTACGGCTGCCGCGGGACAGCAGCCGGAAGCGGTCCCCCGCGCCGGCGGCCCCCGGGAGGGCGTCGAGCCGGTCGGCGATCTCGGCGGCGGACAACGAGCGCAGCCGGGCGGCCGCCAGCTCGATGGCGAGCGGAATGCCGTCCAGGGCCCGGCAGATGCGGGCGGCGGCCCCGGGGTCCGGCAGGCTCTCGGCGGATCCGGCCGCCGCGGCCCGGTCGGCGAGCAGCCGGACCGCGGGGGAGGCGAGCACGGCGGCGTCGTCCGCGTCCTCCTCGGGCAGCGGGAGCGGCGCGAGCGGCGACAGGGCCTCCCCGGTGATCCCCAGCGCCTCCCGGCTGGTCGCCAGGACGCGCAGGCCGGCACAGCCGGACAGCAGACCGTGGGTGAGGCGTGCCACGTCCTCGACGAGGTGCTCGCAGTTGTCCAGCACCAGCAGCAGCTCGCGATCGGTGAGCGCCGCCGTGAGCCGTGCGAGGGGGCCGGGCGCCGCCGCCTCCCGGCCGGCGGAGGACAGCGGGCCCGCCTCGCGCAGCCCCAGCGCACCGGCGACCGCCTGCGGCACGGCCGAGCCGTGGGTCAGTCCGGACAGGTCGACGAAGCACGCCTCCCCGGCGTACCGGCCCGCCGCCTCGACGGCGAGCCGGGTCTTGCCCGCGCCGCCCGGCCCGACCAGGGTGACCAGCCGCGCATCGGCCAGCAGCGACCCGATCCGCCGCAGCTCCTCCTCCCGTCCCACGAAGCTGGTGAGCTGGGCCGGCAGCGTGTGCCGCGGCGGCAGGGCGGACGGCGCGGACGACGCGGACGATGTTTCACGTGAAACACCCGAAGCACGGGAAACGGGCATCGCGACAACGGCCGGTCCCGCGTCGCCGCGCAGCACGGCCAGATGCGCCTCGGCGAGTTCCGGGCCGGGGTCGGCACCCAGGGAGTCGGCGAGCTCACGCCGGGCGTCCTCGTACACCGCCAGTGCCTCCGACTGGCGTCCGCAGCTGTACAGCGCCCGCATCAGCTGGGCCCGCAGCCGCTCGCGGAGCGGATACGCCGCGACCAGTTCCCGCAGCTCGGCCGCCAGCTCGCCGTGCCGGTGCGGGTCGAGCAGGAGGTCCGCGGCGATCCGGTCCTCCAGGGCCGCGACACGCAGCTCTTCCAGACGCGTGATCTGCGGCCCGGCGAAGGGCGCGTCGCCCACGTCCGACAGCGCGGACCCCCGCCACAGCCCGAGCGCCTCACGGAGCAGCCCGGCCGCCCGGGCGGCCTCCCCGCCGGCCAGCGCCCCGCGGCCCTCGGCGGCCAGCCGCTCAAAACAATGGACGTCGACCTCGTCCCGGGACACGGCGAGCCGGTATCCACCGGGATGGCTCTCAAGGGGCGCTCCGATCGCGGAGCGCAGCCGCGAGACCTGCGACTGGAGCGCGTTGCCCACGCCGGCCGGCGGCTCCTCGCCGTACAGGCCGTCGATCAGGCGCTCGGTGCCGACGATCCGCCCGGCGTCCAGCAGCAGCATCGCGAGCAGCGCACGACGCCCGGGCCCGCCCGCCGCAGCGGTCTGTCCGTCGGGCCGCAGCGCCCGCGTCTCCCCCAGAATCCCGAACCGCACGCCGCCGATTCTGCCGCACCGTCCCCCCGGACGGTCTAGTCCTCCTGGAGCACGGCGAGGACATTGCCCGCCGGATCGGTGAACCAGGCGATCGGCGGACCGCCGGTGCCGCGGGCGATGCCCTTTTCGTCGTGCTCGATGCCGGGGTAGCGCTGGAAGGCGACGCCGCGCCGGACCAGTCCGTCCACCGCCCGGTCGATGTCGTCGACAGGGAAGTTCAGGACGGTGAACGACGCCGGGGTGTGGTCCGGCTTCGGATACACCAGCACCCGGGTGCCGCCCTCGATCCGCAGGGTCAGCAGTCCGTGCTCCTCGCAGACATCCAGCCCCAGCGTCTTCCCGTAGAACTCCGCGGCCCTGCCGATGTCGTCCACGGCGAAGCCGCTGAACGCCCTCGTTTTTCCGAACATGGCTCCAGCATGCCGAAGCGCCGGACGGGCCGCCCTCCGAACGGCGGCGGAAACACGACGGGCCGGGACCTCGATGAGGTTCCGGCCCGGTCGGGAGGTGTGGAGCCTAGGGGAGTCGAACCCCTGACATCCGCCATGCAAAATCAAATGCAGCTGGTGATGGCCTGTGTTGGCATCCGTCGGCCTGCCTTCCTGCTGGTCACGAGAGGATGTGTATGCCTGTGCAGTGGATCAGGGCGCGGGGTTAGTGGACTCCGCGTGGACTCTCGTGGACTCATGCAGGCTTCGAGACCACATGGAGCGCACGCCCCGTCAGCAGCGCCGATCGCACCGAGGCCAGCGCCGAATCGTCCGAGCCGTGCGTGTACAACCACGTCACCCGCCCGCCGCGCTCCTGGCCGAGGAACAACTGCACATCCACCTCCGGGATGCCCGCCGCGTGCAGCCGCGACGCAATCGCGTGCCGGTAGTCGTGCACCCGCGGCCACCACTCCTTACGGCCCGTCTCCGGATTCGTCACCATCCGCGCGATCCCCGCACCCTTGATGGCCTTGATCCACACTCTCCGGAAGTTGTTCCTGCTCATCACGCCGTCCAGCGGCTCCCGCTCCCCCGACCCCGGGTTCATCCGCTCCGTCCCGGCCAGCGGCCCCCGGAACACCAGCTCGTCCGGGCACATCCCGTCCTCGACCTTCGACTGCGTGGCCGCGGGGTCAAGCCGGTCAATCATCGCCTGCACCGCGGCGAGGGCCTTCGGCGTCAGCGGCACCACCCGCAGGCCGGCCGCGCTCTTGGGCATCGCCTGGCGGCGCAGCCGGCCGTGGTCGTCGATGACCACTTCCCTTACGTAGACAAGGGCACCGGGCAGGTCCACGTGGCAACGGCGGAGCCCGGTGTACTCGCCCCATCGCATGCCCGTGTCCTGGGCGAAGTCGACCAGGGGCCGGTAGTACGAGGGGAGCTGCTGACGGACCGCCTCGTACTGCTCCTCCGTCGGCGGCTTGAGGTCCTCGGGGTGCTTGGCCGGGGCCTTCGCGGTCTTCTGCACGTCGACCGCGGGGTTGTACTTGATCCGCTGATCCCGGACCGCGTCCCGTAGCATCGCCCGCAGCAGCTCCAGCACCTTCGTCTGCGTCGCGTAGCCCTTCACCTCGTTGGTCATCCACTCCTGGAGCTCCAGGTAGCCGAGGCTGTTGAGCTTGCGCCGGCCCCACTTCGGTTTGATGTGCGCGTTCCACCCGGACAGCTTGCGGTTGCGGGTCGTGGTCTGCCCCTTGTTCTCCTGGGACTTCCACCACAGCTTCCACCATGCCTCGACGGTGATGTCGCCGCGCGTCGGGTCCAGGTAGGTGCCCTCGCGGACGGCGCTGCGGACCGAGTCCAGGAATGCGTCCGCCTCGCGCTTGGTCCGGAAGTTCTTGTGCCGCTGCTTGCCGTCCGCGTCCCGGTAGCGGGCCTGCCAGCTGCCGATGCAGTCGCGTCTCGGCTTCCGCTCCCCCGGGAACTCCGTCAAGCAGCGCTTGCAGCCGCACAGCTTGGACGGTCGTTGCCTCGGGTTGTTCAGCGCCCTACGCGCCATAGCGGGTCACCTCACTGGTCCAGGCGGGGCCCCGCCGGACGGCGGCCGCGACGTCCAGGAACTGCCCGCACCAGCAGAGTGCACCGCGCGGGGGCTGCGAGTAGCCGAGTTCGAGGAGAACTGCCCGAACGGCGAGCGTCGCGGTGTACGTGTCATGCGCGGCGTCGATGTGGATGGTCCGGGTGTCCGGGTTCCACGGAAGGGTGACGCGGATGGAGGCTTGCAGGTTGGCACACACGGGGTCCCCCCAGGGAGCAGCCGGGACGGTAGGGGCCGGTGGGGGAGCACCGGGTCGTACCGACGTTAGACCCTTCGGAGTGGTTTCGGGAGGGGTTTGCGTGGCTCTGTGTTCACCGATCGCACACAAGCGGTGAGAGTCATTCAGATTATGACTCGCGAACCCTACAGACGGTTGTCCTCCGCAAGGGCCTTCATCTCGACCAGCTTCGCCCGCTGCTGCTCTTCGGTCAGCTGGGCGTAGTAGGCGAGCAGCCGCTCGGTCGCGTCTTTGGAGAGCGGGCCCGGCGTCCGCCGTGCGGCCGCGGCGAAGATCTCGTCGCGGGTGAACTTCGGGAAGACCTCGGAGATCTTTTCCAGCGTTGCGGCCCTGGGCGCCTTGCGCTGCCGCTGGGTCCAGGTGTTGACGGTGGCTGGGGACACGCCGAGCCGACGCGCGATCTCGCTCTCGTTGACGTCGTACTCGTCCTTGAGGCGCTGGATCAGCTGCGCGAAGTCCTCATTGTGCTCGGGTTCGCTCACACGGCAAGGATGACCTGCCCCTTCTACTTTCCGCAAGTAAAAGTAGAAGCGTGGCGGGAACTCGGCGGTCCCCCGTTGCGCCTGCGCCGCGGCGCGCCACCGGGGCGCGCCCCCAAACAGTAGAACACCCATTCGGGTGGGCGCTACCGCAAACACAAACTTCGACTCGCCGACACAGACCGCTTGACGCGCCTCAACTTCAATAGTAGAAATATGGCAACGCCCCAACGGGGCAGCTCAGCCACCGAACGGCGCGAGGTTCCGCATGGAAGTGCTCCATCGAAGAGAAGCAGGCAAGCCCATCCGCGACGCCATGGAAGAGCTCGGGCTCTCCGGCCCCGCAGTGGCCGCAGCCACCAAGGAGATCGACCCCGAAGGCAAGGGCATCAGCGCCGCCAAGGTCGGCCAGCTCGCCGGCCAAGGGAAGACCGCCAAGGACCGCTGCAAGCGCCACACCGGAGAGCTCGTAGCCCAGGTGTTGCACCGCCCCCTCGACGCCCTCTTCTCCATGCCCACCACCTCCACATCAACAGTAGAAAGGTAGACCCAGATGGCCAACCCCGCAGCGAAGACCCCGCCGCAGCTGCCGGGCGGTCTCGTCCCGCTCCTGAAGCCCGCCGAACTGGCTCGCCGCTACAGCGTCTCGCTCTGGCAGGTCAACCGGTGGGTCAAGCAGGGATGCCCCATCGAGACACGGCTCCCGAACGGCGACCGCCGCTTCCACCCGGACAAGGTCCAGCGGTGGATCGACGCCGAGACCGAGGGCGTCGAGGACGAGCTCCTCGCGAAGGCCGGCCGCATGGTCGCCGCCCGCGCTTCCTGAACTTCCCCCACGCAGAAACGCCGAAGGCCCGCCCGACTTCCCGGCCTGGCGAGCCCACGACTCGGCAACTGAACGATTCGAAAGAAGGTCGCCTTGAGCACCATCATCCCACCCCCGAACACCCTCGCCGTGTTCGACGTATCCGGCTCGGGTATCCGCTTCGGCCGGACCGAGGACGGTAGCGCGTACGCGGTCGCCTCCGACTTCGCCAAGACCATGGGCTACCGCGACGCCGCGAACGCGCTTCGAATCCTGGACGAGGACGAGAAGGGTACTCAGATCGTGAGTACCCCTGGCGGACCTCAGCAGATGAAGGTCATCTACGAGGACGGCATGTGGGAGCTGATCTTCCGCAGCACCCTCCCCGGCGCGAAGGCCATCAAGGCCCGGGTGAAAGCGATCCTCCGCGAGATTCGGGAGACCGGCCGCTACGCCCCGGCCCCGATGGATGAGCTGGAGCTGGCCGAGCGGAACGTGCAGCTCATCAAGGAGAAGCGCGCCGCGGAGGCCCGCGTGGCCGAGCTGGAGCCGGTGGCCCGCTCGTGGCAGGTCCTCGCGTCCGGCGAGGGTGACTACGCGGTGGCCGACGCGGCGAAGATCCTCAGCCGTGACGAGGCCATCTCCATCGGCCGGACCCGCCTGTTCGCGCTGCTCGCCGAGTACCGGTGGACGTACCGGCAACAGGCCGACGACAAGCCGCGCGCGTACCAGGCGGCGATCGAGCGGGGCTGGCTGTCGGAGCTGCCGCAGTCGTACGAGCACCCGCACTCGGGCGAGTTGGTGCTGACGGCGCCGCAGGTTCGGGTGACGGCGAAGGGCCTGCATGAGCTGCACAAGCGGCTCGGTGGGGCTGGCGTTCTGGCCGCGGGCGGTGCGCGATGAAGGCGATCACCAGGACGAACCCGCAGCTGGCGCCGGTCATGGCCATCAACCAGCTGATCACCGAGTTCCCGCACCTCCGTCGCATGCGCTGGTCTCTATCCGAGGACGGCTTCCTCATGGGCAACCTGACCGTGGAGGAGGACGCTCGCCCGCTGATGGCCGCGTATGTCGCGGCGCTGGGCGGCAGTGCCTCCGAGACCAGGTACACCACCGAGTCGGGTCAGGCGCGGTTCTCTTCCTGGCTGCACGTGGTGTGGCGGGACGTGGAGTTCTCGGTCTCGCTGGTGTGCAGGGCGTCACTGGCTCCGGAGTCCTCGGCGGTGGCGGCATGAACGCCCCGCTGACTCCCGAGGAGTTCGCGGAGATCCGCGAGTCCGTGAAGTGCGCCCCGCACCCGGCGCCCGGTACGTGGGCGGCGAACCTGCGGAAGCTGATCGCCGAGGTCGAGCGGCTGACGGCCCGCGTCGCCGAGCTGCAGACGCCATGCGCCCCGCGCATCTGCGAGTGCGGACACTCCCACCTCACCCACACCATCCCGACCCCGCACTCGTGCTTCGCCTTCGGCCGGACCTGCCCGTGCGGCTCGTACAGGCAACTGCCGCCGGTCGAGGCCGAGGCCCAGCTCCGCACGAACATCCGCGCTGCCGAAGGTCGCGCCGCCGAGCAGGTGGCGGTTGCCGGAGGTGACCCGCGATGACCGAGTTCCTTCCCGACCCGGTCCTCACCGCGGCCGCGCAGCTCGTCACCCCGAGCCAGTGGACCCCGCCCGGGACGCTCCGCCGGCACCTGCGGCACTACCGCGCGCAGGCCTGGCGCTACACCCACCCGCGTGGGTTCCGCGAGGCGCAGCTCCTCGCGCAGCGGCACCAGTTGGAGGACCCGGCCGAGCCGCCGCTCGCCTGCCCCGGGCCGCCGCGGGGTGGTGCCCGATGAACGAGACCACGTCCGACGAGCGGGCCGCCCGCATCAAGGAGATCACCACCCGCACAGAGGCCGCTTACCCCGGCCCGTGGCGCTGGCGTGGCAACACCGAGGCCCGCCACATGCGGCTCCAGTCCCCGCACGGCGGCGGCATGACCGTCATGGACTTCGACCGCTGGGGCATGCAGGGCGCCCAGCCCCGCTTCGCGATCGACCGCATGATGCACAAAGCCGAGGAGCTCGTCACCTACGAGGTGCACCGGCTCGACTGGGTGGACAAGTCGGAGCCGCCGTACCGCGCGGACATCGACGGCATCGACCACCCGGACGCCGAGTTCATCGCGCACGCCCGCGAGGACATCCCGTTCCTGCTGGGCGAGTTGGACCGGACCCGTGCCGAGCTGGCCAGGCTGCGGACGTTCGCCGAGGCGACCGAGCTGCGGCACCGCGAGATCGAGGAGCGGCTGTCGCAGGTCGAGTTGGTCCGTGACGGCGAGACCGCCTGGGACCTCGGCGCCTCCATCCTCGCCATCATCGACGGCCCGGCCCCGCGCCCTGAGCAGCCCGAGGGCGGTGAGTCCCGGTGAGCGACATCGTCTGGCTCGCCCGCGCCGTCGGCCTCTACCTCGCCGTGCTCGCCGCCTTCGCCATCCCGCACCTGATCTGGATCGCAAACGGGCGCCCGGCCACGCCCCGCACCACGGACCCCGGGGCCGAGGCCCGCCGTGACCTGACCTCCCCCCAGCCCATGCCGACGGGTCGGCACCGACTTCCCTGGAGCTTCCGATGACCAAGAAGGTCACCATCGACATCAGCCGCGACGGCTGGACCAACGGCCTTCAGCTCAGCATCAACGAGCGCGACGAGGACGGCCGCGGCCACGGCTACCGGCTCGCCGGCCCGAAGTTCAACGGCTCCGGCGAGCCGGTCCTGAGTGCCGAGCTCGACGAGCGCGACGCCCGCGAGATCCGGGCCTACCTGGACGCGGTGTTCCCCGTCGAGGCCCCGACCGCGGACAACGCCGAGGCCGCGAAGGGCGGTGCGTCCTCGTGAACCACGACGGCCGCGTCCGCATCGACGGACCCCACCCGATCGACGTGACCGCGATCCCCGGAGGCGTCGAACTCGACGTCGCCGCGATCGTCCACGCGACCCTCGCCTACGCGGTCGACCGGCTCACCGACGACCGCGACCTCTACGACGAGCTCCAGGCCGTCGCCGAGACCGCGCCCACACCCGGACACGCGCCGGAGCGGCTCCCGCTGGAGCGCCTCGTCGCGGAGCTCATGCGCGGCGCCAGCACCGAGGTGAAGGTCTACGGGTCGAGCCTGCGACAGCTCGTTGCGGCGCTCCACCAGGCCGCGTTCCCGAAGCCGGTCCCGGGGCAGATCCGGAGGGCGTCATGAGCGCCCGCACCTTCACGCCGGACCGCGTGAACGCCGACGGCTCCACCACGATCCGCATGAAGCGGGCCTGCAACGGCTGCGGCCAGCTCCTCGGCGACGTCGACAACCGCGACGTCGACAAGGACGGCAACCTCACCGACGTCCGTGGCGAGTGCTCGTTCTGCGCCCCGATCGTCGCCCTTGAGGCCGCAGGCTGCCGCACCTGGAACCTGACCCGCCGGAACCTCAACATCGTCGACGACGCCACCGACGCGGACGGCCTGTTCGCCAAGGGCTACTTCGAGTACGTCGACGACAAGCTCGTCGTCACCGGCCTCCGTATCGGGCAGGGCGAGACCCGGCAGGTCGCCAAGTTCGGCGACTGGATCGTCCGCCACCCCGACCGCACCTGGACCGTGCACCACGCGCCCGAGGGCGAGGCCGCCGATGCCTGAGCAGCCCACCCGCCGCACCGTCCTCGCCGCGGCCATACAGCGCGAGACCGGCCCCTGGACCGCGACCCGCGCCATGGCCACCAACGCCGCCAACGGATTCAGCGGCCACCGCAACACCGCCCGCAAAGACCTCCGCGCGCGCGTCCGCGCCGGCGTCCTGACCCCCGCGGCCGCCGACGGCAACCGCACCTACGTCCTTCCCGGAGGCGACCTGTGAGCACCACGACCGAGGCCGGGGCCACCGCCCCGGCCCCCGGTCGGCGCCGCACCACCAAGGCCGCCCCGACCGGACCCGACCGCATCCCCCAGCCTTCGCAGGGCTGGTACGCCGTCCCCGGCACCGACATCAAGCTCCGCCGCGTCACGACCATCCTCAGCCAGGGATTCCCCAAGCCGCAGCTCGTGTTCTGGGCCGCGAACCTCACCGCACAGGACGCCTTCGCCACCCTCCCCAAGCTCGTCCACGCCTCGCTCCGCCCCGCCGACAAGGAAGCCGCCTACGACTGGCTCCGCAAGGGCCACATTCGCAAGAAGGACGAGCGAGCCGAGGTCGGCGGCGCCGTCCATGACGTCATCGAAGCCCACGTCCTCGGCCAGCCGATCCCCGCCAGCTTCCTCTCCGACGAGGAGATCGCCCCGTTCATCGAGCACTTCCTTCGCTTCGTCACCGACTGGGAGATCGAGTTCGAAGCGTCGGAGATGACCGTCGGGAACTTCGCCGACGGCTGGGCCGGGAAACTCGACTACCTCTTCCGCTCCCGCCTCATCGCCCAGCTGCTCGAGGTGCCGCCGCGGACGCTGTTCATCGGCGACACCAAGACCGGCGGCGAGCTCGACGAGAAGGGCGTCTACCCCGAGGCCGGCGCGCAGATGTCCGCCTACCGCCGGGCCGAGGTGGCGTGGCTGCGGGACGGCACCCAGATCCCCATGCCCAAGGTCCACGACATCGGGATCGTCCTGCACCTGCGGCCGGAGGGCTACCGGCCGATGCCGCTGAAGTGCGGCGACGACGTCTACGAGGTCTTCCGCCACGTCCAGGCGGTCGCCGAGTTCCAGCGCGAGCTGTCCAAGTCCGTTGTGGGTGAGGCCCTCACCCTTCCCGCCATCACCGAAGAGAGGGCCGCCTGATGCCCATCCTCGACCTCCAGATGCGCCTCCGTCAGCTCGGCGAGATCCGCATCGGCCACGCCGTCGACACCGGCCGCGTCTCCCAGAAGACCGGCAAGAAGATCCTCCGCCCGGCCAAGCTCAACAAGTTCCGCTTCACGTCGCCGAGTCGCGTGATCCTCACTGCGGTCGCTGAGCTGTACGGCGGCGAGGTCAAGCCCTGGACCCCGGCTAACGGGGGCCCCTCGGAGTTCGAGGTGTACTCCACCGTCGACCGGCTCCCGGTCCTCATCCCGCCGCGTGACGCCGTGTCCCAGTGGTACGAGCTGTACGCCGGATCGAAGTGCCAGCGCCGTTGTGATGGCGTCACCGAGCAGAAGTCCGACCGGCCGTGCGTGTGCAACCCGGAGAACCGCGACTGCAAGATCACGACCCGGGTCAACGTCATGCTCAAGGACTTGCCCGCCATGGGGCAGTGGCTGCTGATCTCCAAGGGCTACTACGCCGGCACCACGCTGCCCGCGGCCGCCGAGCTGCTGGCCCGCGCGCAGGGGCACGTCGAGGGCTGGCTCGGCATGGAGGAGATGTCGGCCGTCACCGACGACGGCCCGACGCGCTTCATGGTCCCGACGCTCGACGTCGACATCACCCCGGCCGCGCTGATCGCCGGACAGACCACCAGCGCCCCGGCCGTGGCGTCCGGGCCGGAGCGGACCGCCATCACCGCCGGGCCGCCGCGCGACTACCTCGCCGAGGCACGCAACGCCAAGACGCAGGAGGACGTCCTCGCCCTCTTCCAGGAGGCGAAGAACGCAGGCGCCCCCGTCAGCTACCAGGAGCAGATCAAGGCCATCGGCATGGCCAAGCCCGCCGCCGCGGCGCCGCCCCCGCCCGTGGTCCCCGATGCCGACGGCGCCTACCCCGCCGAGGTCGTCGACGACGGCGCGCTGCACGAGATCTGGTTCCAGATCATCGCCGCCGCCGGCACCCGCGGGATGACCACCGAGCAGGTCGAGAACGCCTTCGCCAAGGAGCACGACGGCCTCCACCCCTCCACCGCCACCGCCGAGCAGCTGCGCGACTTCCTCACCAGCCTGAAGGGAGGCCAGGCGTGAACCCCTGGCACACCGGCCGACTCCTGGCCTTCGACACCGAGACCACCGGCGTCGACACCGACACCGACCGCATCGTCACCGCGGCCGCCATCCTCCTCGGCGGCGACCAGCCCGCCGAGCAACGCTCGTGGATGGCCGACCCCGGCATCGAGATCCCCGAAGGCGCCACCGCCGTCCACGGCATCACCACCGAGCAGGCCCGCGCCGAGGGGCGGCCCGCCGCCGAGGTCGTCGAGCAGATCCTCACCGCCATCGGCACCGCCGTCGCAGGCGGCGTCACCCTCGTCGGCCACAACATCGTGTACGACCTCACCCTGCTCGACCGCGAGGCCCACCGGTACCTGGGCGGTGGCCTGTTCGACGCCATCCCGGCCGCGCAGATGAACGTCATCGACACGATGGTCCTCGACCGCCACGCCTGCCCGTACCGGCGCCGCGTCTCCGAGACGCAGGGCCCGTACCAGCTCCGCACCTCCGCCGAGACCTACGGCCTCCCGTGGGACGAAGGCAACGCCCACGGCGCCGAGTACGACGCCATGATGGCCGCCCGCGTCGCCTGCAAGATCGGCGCCATCGCCCACCGCGCCCCCGCCGACCGGCCCGTGTGGGTCCGGCAGTTGCGCACCCAGCGGTTCGACTCGATGGCCGGCGTCACGGTCCAGGACCTGCACCAGATGCAGATGCAGTGGGCCGCCCGGGACGCCGCCAGCTTCCAGGACTGGTTGCGGACCAAGGCGCCGCAGGGCAAGCGGGATCCGCAGGCCGTCGTCGACGGCACGTGGCCGCTGCGCCCGGTCGCCGAGGAGGTGCCGGCATGAGCCTCTTCGGACGCCGCGAGAAGCGCGAGAACGTCGAACTCCGCCGGGACAAGGAGCGCTTGGTCGCCAAGGTCGCGCTGCAGGGGGAAGAACTTGCAGCTGCTCACCGAAGCCAGCGACTGTCCGTTCGCCGCGAGGCCGAGATGGCGGCCCGCATCGTCCGCCTGGAGCGCGAAGCCCGCGCGAAGGACGCCGCAGTCACCCGGCTCGGCAAGCAGCTCGACGACGCGGTGGGTGTACACGCGAAGCCTGGTAAGGGAGGCGACCTCGACGCCGCCGGCCTGCGCGAGACGGAGCGCCGCGAGCGGGACCGGGCCAAGGCGGGGGGCCGCACGTGATCCCCAACTTCCCGATCGGCCTTGGCGCCCTGGTGATCACCCTCAGCCTCGCCGTCGCCACCGTCACCTTCCGCTACCTGTGGCTACCCCGCGGCGGCCGCCACGCCCGCACCACCGGAGGCAACCCGTGACCGCCCTGCCCATCGAGACCCCCGTCCCCGCGCTGACCACCCGCGCGGGGGTGGGACCCAGGCCCCTCGTCATCGGACTCGATCTGTCGCTCACCTGCACCGGCGTCGCCGGAGCCGAATGGACCGACCACATCAAGCCCACCATGAAGGGCCACTTCCGCCTCGACTACCTCATCACCAAGATCGGCGACTTCATCCGCAACGCCGACCTCGTCGTCATCGAAGGCCCCTCCTTCGGCGCCGGAGTCAAGCACCGCCACGAAGACCTCGCCGGGCTCCGCGTCATGGCCCGCCACTGGTGCTGGAAGCACCACATCCCCTACGCCATCGTCCCGCCGTCCAACCGGGCCATGTACGCCGCCGGAAGCGGCCGCGCCTCCAAGCCCGAAGTCCGCGAAGCCATCTCCGAGCGGTACGGCATCGAACTCGAAGGCGTCGCCAAGTACGACCGGGCCGACGCCTACGCCCTGGCCGCCGCCGGCCTGGACTGGCTCGGCCACCCGCTCGCCGTGGTGCCGCCCCGCAACCGCCTCGCCCTCAACGGGTGCGACTGGCCCGACATGACGGCGGTGGCCCGATGAAGACGGCCATCCGCATCTGCTCCATCGACGGCTGCGAACGCAACGCCAAAGCCCGCGGCTGGTGCGGCACCCACTACCGCCGGTGGCAGGAACACGGCGACCCCCAGGCGGGCGGTCCCGTCAAGCCCGGCACCGCCCGGGGCCGCGCCCACACCCAGTTCAAGGCACCCACAACCAACGCCGCCACCGACTGGCGCCACCAGGCCGCCTGCCGCCAGGAAGAAGCCGACCTGTTCTTCCCCGACGGCAACACCGGTCACTGGCTCATCCAGATCGAAGAAGCCAAGGACGTCTGCCGACTGCGCTGCCCCGTCATGGAGCAGTGCCTCGCCTGGGCCTTCCAGACCGGCCAGGACGCCGGCATCTGGGGCGGACTGTCCGAGGACGAACGCCGCACCATGAAGCGCCGCGCCGCCCGCAACCGCACCCAGGTCGCGTCATGACCGGCCACGCCGGGACCTGCAACCTCCTCGGCGAACACGCAGGCGAAACCCACTTCTACCCCTGCGGCTGGCGCTGCGACACCCACGCCCCCTGGGCCCTCGCAGGCAAGCCCCGACCACAACCCGGACCCGGCTGGCCCGCCGCCCACTTCACCACACCGACCCCCGACGCAGTCGCCGCCGCCATCGACAACCGCGCCATCGCCAGCGGCAAACGCCGCTCCAGCCCAACCGCCTACCGCGCCGCCCAGGCCGCGGTCACCACCCCGAAAGGCACGCCATGACCGATATCAAGTTCGACAGCAAAGTCCTCGAAGCCGTCGCCGAAGCCCTCTCGCCTCACGCCGACGACATGTTCAAGGACCGCGCCGGCCACTGGATGGCCATCGTCGAGTTCGGCCACGTCGAGCGCACCGAACCCGGCATCGAAGGCGACAAGCCCCAGGCCGTGAAGATCCGCGTCACCGGCATCGAGGTCGCCGCCGACGAGTTCACCGACGAGAAGCTCCGCTCTCAGCAGCGCTCCATGTACGAGCGCCGCACCAGCCGCGGAACCCTCTTCGAGAACAAGCAGAGCGCCTGATGCACCGGCGCGCGAGCAGCCCGGCCGTCCGGCAAGGCAAGTGCCGCGGCTGCTCGCGCGCCGTCCTCCGCCAGCTCGTCGACGGGCTGACCGTCAACGCCGACCCCACCGGGATCAGCCGCGACGAGGAAACCGAAGTCCGCAAGGACCCCAACCGGCTCACCTGGTGCCTCATCGACAACAGCCACGGCCCGCCCCGGCTCCGCTGGATCCACTCCTGGCACCCGCCCGACTGCCCCCACCCGCACGTCGCATGCCACCAGTGCCCGCCCGCCGAACCCACCACTCTCTTCTGACCATCGAGGAGTCACCCGGATGAACGCGAACCCCGGGCCCGACCGCCGGCCGGGCCAATGGCCCGTCCCGCGCACCCAGCTCCACGCCGTCGGCGAGGACGAGCAGCAGATGCTCACCCGGGCCCAGGCCAACGCCGAACGCGCCCGCTGGGAACTCACCCTCGGCGCCATCCGCGGCCACCTCGAAGAACAGCCCTCACCCCGCGCCGTCCACGCGACCGGCCGCCTGTGGGCCACCGCCATCGCGCAACTCACCGAAGAGATCGCCACCGCCATGCGGACCCAGACCAAGGAGCGTGGCCAGTGATCACCGAGCCCGAGACGCTCCACAACCTCACCGCAGACGAGCACCTCGTCCACGCCTCCCTGGCCTACCACTACCAGGACATCCCCGGACTGCTCAGCATCTGCTCCGACGCCGACCGCTGGGCCGGCCGACGCTTCCCCACCGACGAACACGGCATCACCGCCGCCACCGACTACGTCATGCAGCTCGACACCCGCCAGCCCAAAGGGATCTACGCCCAGGTCACCACACTGCGCGAACACCCCGCCAAGGGCCGCGGCGGAAAAGACCTCGCCCACGCCGTCACCTTCCTGTGGGCCGACGGCGACTACGGCGACATCGGCCACAAGCCCGGCCTCGACGACATGCCCCACCCGATCGACGCCGACCACGTCCAAAGCATCGTCGCCTCCACCGGCCTCCCCCAGCCGTCCGGCTGGGTCTACTCCGGCGGCGGCTGCAACCCCGTCTGGCAGCTCAACCAGCCCCACATCATCACCGGCGACGACGACCGGACCAGCACCGAACACCTCACCACCGGCATCCAGGCCATCCTCGGCGCCGCCGCCTACAACCACGGCTGCACCTGGGACGTCGGCGTCGGCAACCTCGACCGGCTCATGCGGATCCCCGGCACCGTCAACCGCAAGCACGGCGACCGCCCCACCGGCAGCTTCCCCGGCACCGGCCAGCCCATCGACCTGGCCGTGATGCGCGACGCCGTCACCCGCCTGGAACCCGACGCCCAACGCCTCCTGGAGAAAGCCGCACAGGCCAAACGCGCCCGCCAAGACACCCGCCTCGGCCGCACCACCACCCCCACCCCGACGGCCGCCCGCAAGCCGGCCAACGGCCAGCGGACCACGGGAACCGGCGTCTTCGACATCCTCGCCGCCCACCTCGCCTTCCCCGACATCCTCCAGCCCGCAGGCTGGACCTACCGCGGCACCGCCGCCGACGGCCGCCACAAGTGGCTGCGCCCCGCCGGCACCGAAGGCACAGCCGACTCCGAGTACAGCCTCGTCTGCGACGACCACGTCGCCGTCAACTGGTCCGAGCGCTCCGGGCTGCCCGTCGGCCAGCAGGCCATGGGCAAGAAGCTCACCGTGCCCACCCTGTGGGCCCACCTCCACTACGCCGGCGACGAAAGCGAAGCCGCCCGCGACGCCATCCGCGCCGCCCACGGCCACCAAGCCCGCGGCGCAGCCCGCGCCCTGCCCACTGCGGTCCTCCAGGCCATCGCCGCCAACACCCAGAGCAGCACCCCCACCGCGGCCCCGCAGGCACCCCCCGAGGACATCTGGTGGCCCACCGACGAACCCCACGACCAACCCGACCCCGACGACGCGCCAGACGCATCCGCGCCCCCCACCCACCGGCCCGGCCTCCTCCCCGAAACGTTCTGGGCAAGCCGGCCCGTCTTCCAACACATCCGCCAAGCCGCCCACTCCCAAGGCTGCTCCGGCGACCTCGTCCTCTACTCCACCCTCGCCCGCCTCTCCGGCATGATCAGCCACCACGTCCGAGCCGTCACAGGCATCGGCGGCCGCGCCAGCCTCAACATCTTCGCCGCCATGGTCGGCACCTCCGGCGCCGGCAAGTCCATCAGCGCCGGCGTCAACCGCGACCTCATGCCCGCAGACGACGACTTCCGCGACGGCCTACCCATCGGCACCGGCGAAGGCGTCGCCGAAGCCTTCATGGGCACCGTCGAAGAACCCACCGGCGAACTCCACCAAAAAGGCCCCTACAAGGGCGACCCCGTCATGGCCCGCGTCCGCAAACAAGTCCGCCACAACGCGTTCTTCTACGTCGACGAAGGCCAAACCCTCGCCAAACTCGCCGAACGCTCCGGCAGCATCCTCGGCGAAACCCTCCGCCGCGCCGCCATCGGCGAAGCCCTCGGCCAGACCAACGCCTCCGAAGAACGCACCCGCTACATCGCCCCCGGCTCCTACAGCCTCGGCCTCCTCGCCGGATTCCAGCCGTCCATCGCCACCGTCCTCCTCGCCGACGCCCACACCGGCACCCCCCAACGCTTCTACTGGGGCTGGGCCGACGACCCCACCATCCCCGACGTCCCCCCCGCCTGGCCCGGCCCCATCGACAACCACCCCGGCCGCCTGCGCCCCGACGGGCCCGTCGACATCGTCTTCCCCGACCGCATCCGCAAGATGCTGTGGCAAGACCGCGTCGCCCGCGGCCGCGGCGAAATCGAAGTCCCCGAACTCGACGGACACGCCGGCCTGATGAAGGTCAAGCTCGCCGCCCTGTTCGCGCTCCTCGACGGCGGCCGGCACTTCGTCACCGAAGAAGACTGGTCCCTCGCCGAAACCGCGTGGGCCTCGTCCTGCGCCGTCCGCGACGCCCTCGTCCTGCGCGCCCAGCGCGAAGCCGCCGCAGAGAAGCAGCGCACCGAGGACGCCAAGATCCACGCCGAGCTTCGGTCCCACGCCGCGAAGACCGACGCCGACCTCACCGTCGAACGCGTCGCCCACCTCGTTCGCCGGCACGCCTCCACCGTCGGCGGGGTCACGTTCGGGGCGCTGAAGAAGGCGCTCGCGTCGCGGGATCGCGGGGTGGCTGAGCGGGCTGTGGCGCTCGCGGTCACCAAGGGCTGGGTCTACGAGGAGGGGGACCGGATCTGTGTCAAAACGGGCGAATAGAAGGTGGACAAGTTCCCGTCCACGTCCACCTTTTCCCCCGAGGTGGACAGGTGGACATCCGTCCACCACCCCCTGTCGCGAGGAAATCGGCCTCAAAAATATACGTAACAACTATAAGAAAACGGACATCTTCTCTTTCACGCGACGCGCGAGACACGGGGGGGTGGACACGTGTCCACCTTGTCCACCTGTCCACCTCCTTGCCGACGCAAATAACCAACCCCAAGCCGAGCCAACGCCCCACGGCTCGGAACCAGAACCGGTTCCCGCCGGCCGCGCGCACAGGCCCACCGCCTACCCGACCACCACCAGCCCCAGAAAGGCCACCCGATGACCCCGTACTACGCCGACGACCAGGTCGCCCTGTACTTGGGCGACATGCGGGAGGTGCTGCCCGCGCTCGGCCTGCAGGCCGATCTGGTGCTGGCCGACCCGCCCTACGCCGAGACCAGCCTGGCTTGGGACCGGTGGCCGGACGGCTGGCCCGACCTCGCCGCTTCGGTCGCCAGCAGCATGTGGTGCTTCGGATCGATGCGCATGTTCCTCGACCGGGCGCCCGAGTTCGCGGCCTGGAAGCTCAGCCAGGACGTGATCTGGCAGAAGGCCAACGGGACCGGCTTCGCTACCGACCGCTTCAAGCGCGTCCACGAGATCGCCACGCACTGGTACCGCGGCGACTGGTCCAGCGTGCACCACGACACCCCGCGGCTCGCCTACACCGGCCCGGACAAACACGCTCGCGCCAGGGCATCGCGCACCCCCCACACCGGGGCGATTGGTGCACATCTGTACGCCGACGACGGCACCCGCCTCATGCGGTCCGTCCTCGAAGCCCCGTCCGTCCGTGGCGGGTTCCACCCGACGGAGAAGCCGCTCGGGATCTTGGACCCGCTGATTCGGTACGCCTGCCCCGAAGGCGGCCTTGTCCTGGACCCGTTCGCCGGTTCCGGCAGCACCCTCGACGCTGCCCGCCAGGCCGGACGCCGCGCCATCGGCATCGAGCGCCATGAGCCCTACGCCGAAGCCGCCGCCCGCCGCCTGTCGAACCTGACCCTCGCCATATGACCCGCCGTCCCGGCCGTGTGATGGCCGCGCCCCGCACACCCCACCAAGGAGACCCGACCGTGAACGACCGCCCCGCCACCGCCGACCACGCCCGCATGATGCGCCTCGTCGATCAGCTCTCCCCGGAGACCCGGGTCCGCCTCGCACAGCGCCTTGACGACCGGTTTCACGAGATCACCGGCACCCCCCGAGCCGACGAGGCCGAGGACACCAGCCACATCACCGACTCCGTCATCGACGACTGGGCGGAGGGCCGGCGATGAGCGCCTACGCGGTGATCGCCTGCGACGTCGAGTCGGACGGGGGCGACCTCTGCCTGGCCGAGTTCTACCCGCGGGGGTTGTCCTGCACCGCCACTGAGACCCGAGCCGACGCCCGCCGCCAGGGCTGGCACCGCACTGCCGACCACCGCGACATCTGCCCTGCCTGCTGGCAAGCCGGCCAGCGATGACCCCCTGCACGTCGCCCCCGCGCTCGTATCGCGGGGGCGACGCCCGCCCAGCATCCACCAAGGAGCGAATCATGACCACGCCCGCCGACTTCGACGGCTGCGCCCGAGCCTGCCGAAAGCCCCGCGTCCACACCCTCGTCTGGGGCGAGTGCGAGCACGCCCCCGAGTCCGCCCGGCCCGAGCCGACCGTGAGCATGTCGCACGTCTTCGTCGACTACGACGGCCACAACTCGATCGGCTTCGACTCGTACACGCTGCAACAGCTCGCCGACCTCATCGAGCTCGCGCTACGAACGGTGCCCGTCCGCCTCGGCCCCAACGCGCTGGCCATGCTCCAGCGCGGCGAGACCGTCGGCTTGTCCGGCGGCGAATACGCCGACCTCGCCCGAGCCGCCGCCGACGCCATCCTCAACCGCAACGCCGCCCCTGTTGCCGGGTTTGACGTTGAGGCACGGACCTGCGGGGACGCCCAGTGACCGGGCCCACGCTCAAGCAGCTGCTCGCCCTCGTCAACCGGGCCGAGCGCGGCGTGCTGCTGGCCGGTGAGGCGGTGATCCTGCGGGACGCGCTGACCGCGTTGGACGCGGCGCGGCGCAGCGCGGGCGGGCTGCAGGCCGCGTTGCACACCGAGCGGGCGCGGGTCGCCCGGGTGCGGGAGCTGCACCAGCCCGCGCCGTGCGGCAACGCCCGCTGCAAGGAGGGCCAGTGGTGCTTCGGGTGCGATCCGGACAGGGCCACTTGCGCTGACGCTCCCTGGCCCTGTCCCACGATCACCGCACTCGACGGCCGCCAGGAGCCCGCTGGAGCGCCCGGCAGCGCCCCGGACGCCCTGAGCCCCACCGAAGCCGCCACGCACGCCACACGGCCCGCAGGAGACCCGCGATGAGCCATCCCGCGCCCGACCCGAACCCGTCCCGCCGCACCCAAGCCCTCACCCTCCTCGACGCCGGACGCAAACCCGCATCCGTCGCACTCCGCCTCGGCGTAGCGCGCGCCACGATCTACCGCTGGTGGCGCGCCGCCCGCAGACAGCGAGGCGAGCTGTGACCCAGGGCCACGCCGTCCTCACCGGCGCCGTCTGCGCGGGCGCACCCACCGCCGGCGCGCTCCTCGTTGTCGCGGCCTGCCTGATCCGCGACCACTGGCGCGCCCTCCTGCCGTGGCTGGTCGTCGCCCTCGCCATTACGGCCGTGATCGCGGCCGCCGCACTCATCGACTGAACGGAAGGACCACCCGCCATGGGCTGGAACAGCGCCAACCGCATCTTCGAACCCGTCGCCCAAGCCCTCATCGACACCGGTGCCACCCCCGAGGTCAAGCGCAAGGTCCTCGGCGACCTCATCAAGGAACTCCAGGACGGCGACTGGGACACCGAAGACGAGTGCCTGGAGGACTTCCTCGACGACCCCGCCATCGTCCAGGCATTCGCAGACAGCGACGTCCATCTCTCCGACCGCCGCTGCTGCCGCGTCCTCCTCGCCGACGACCCGCGTGCGCAGCTGCACGCCATGCGGTCCACGGACGCCACCGAGTCCGAGATGGACCGCGCCCTCGACGCCTACGCCCATCAGCTGGCCGAGCTGCTGCGCAAGGACGCCGACCTGCGCCAGACCGAGGGGGAGCAGGACCTCGCGCGGTACGGCCGGGAGCTCGCGCACTACATCGACCCGACCGTCCAGAAGCCCTGACCCGCCTGGCCCGGCCGCCACCGCGCGCGGCCGGGCCCCAAGCCCCGGAGCACCACGTGACCAACCCCATCGACCTCCTCAAGCGCACCGAGCACTACCTCTCCGCCCTCCACGGCAGCGTCGGCCGCCACGACAACCTCGCCGCCAACTACGCCTGCGCCGGCTGCGAACTCCGCGACCAGATCCAGGCCGCACTGTCAGCCCTGGCGACGCTCAACAGCAAGCCCGGGGCGATCGACCGCGTCCGGCAGCTCCACGCCCGTGTACAGCCCGCATCCGGCAGCCCGGCCTACTGCGCGCACTGCGTCGAGTGCGAGGACCGCGCTCCCTGGCCCTGCGCCACCATCCGCGCACTCGACGGCCTCCCCGAGCCCCAGGAGCCCCAGGAGCCCGCCGATGTGTAGAGCCGCCCGCGCAGCCACCGCAGCCGCCCTCACCCTCGCCTTCGCCCTCGGCGCGCTCGCCCTCACCGCATGGCTCGCCGGCCACGACGCGTACACCGCGCGCGTCACACCCCACCCGACACCGAACCAGGAGCCCCGACCGTGAGCAGCCTCCCCCCGCCGCCCAACACCCGCCCCTACCGCCGCGCCTCCGAGCCTTGCGGCGACGCGATGCGCACCTTCACCGACACGACCGTCCAGCGCTGGCGGCAGATCGGCTGGCACGGCCAGAGCGGAGCCTTCTACGCCCTCGACGAGCGTCCGGCCGACCACGAGCCGGGCAGCTTCGCCCCGCTGTGGCTGCTGGCCGACAACGACCCGCGCCTCATCGACGACGCTCCGGCCGCGACCGAAGCCGAGACGACCTCCCGTGTCCTCTCCGCGCTCCACCGCTCCGCCGAGGAAGACGTCACCCGGGTCATCGACCTGTACGAGCGGTGGACGAAGGCCGGGCCGCCTCCGATTGGCACGTCGATCGCCCGCTGGTGGGACGCCCGGCTTGTCGAGCTGCACGGCGCGATCGCCAACACCGCGAACGAGCCCAGCTCGTGAGCGGCCTGCACGTCCTCCTCGACGGCGAGTGGCAAGCGGTCCCCGGCGTCGCGGACTTCGCCTGGGACATGCCACCCGAGCCGCCGTCACCGCTTGAGCTGGCACTCGCGATCCTCCGCCCGGACCTCGCCACCGTCCCCGTGTACCGACAGGAGCCCCGCTCGTGACCGGCACCGACCTCGCCGCCGTGATCGCCGTGTGCATCACCGCGATCATCTGCACCGGCCTCTGGGCCTCGACCAAGACCACCCGCAACCGGAAGGACCAAGACCGATGACCGAGCAGGCCGAGACATTCCGCGACGCCGTGTACGAGGCCCTGAGCATCGCACCCGGCCAACTCCCCGAGACCGCCATCAGTGCCATTCATGGCAGGGCCGCCACCATCCGGGAGCAGCAGCAGCGTGCCGAGCAGGCAGAGGCGGAGCGCGACGGCGCGTACCGCGAACGCGCCCACCTCGTCGCCCTCCTCGCAGCCATGACCGAAGGCGCCGTCATCGCACCCGCGCCCGACGTCGAGGACGCCGGCTGGCAGATCGCCCACCTCAAGATCGGCGGACACCAGGCGTCCTGGCACATCAGCCCCCGCGATGCCGACCTGTTCGTCCACGTCGAGCACGTCACTGTCGGCGACCGGCGCGCCCAGTGGGACGGCCACACGACCGACGAGAAGTACGAGCGGATCCGCCAGGAGACCTACGACCGGGCGTGCACGGTGCCGGCGCCCGGCGCGCGGATCGTGCTGAACATCCAGGGCGACGGCGACAGGTTCACCGAGTTCGTCCGCGAGTACGTCCGGAGGAGCGGCGACGGTCGCTGACATGACGAAGGGCGCGCCCACAACCTCCCCAGGCCAGGCGCGCCCCACAACACCGCAACGCTCCAACCCTACGGAAAAGGACCGGAGACCGTGAGCGACTTCAACCTGCGGCAGATCGTCCGCGACGTCCTCGCCGCCAGCACCATGGCCGACCCCCGCGACCTCGCCGCCGAGGTCTACGGCCGCATCCCGCCCGACGACTACGGCACCGCGCTCGCCCAGTGCCTGCCGGACGTGGTGCGGGAGCAGATCCGCCAGTCCCGCAACCTGACCACTGCGCCCATGGCTGAGACCCCGGGCGGACGTGCGGCCCCGGCGCGGTCAGCGAAGGTGTCAGGCATCCGCGCGATGTGGGCGCAGCGGCTGCGTGAGCGCATCCACATCGGCCCGGCGGCGTCGGACTGGAGGCTGCTGGGTGACTGCGGTTTCGATGAGCTGATGTTCGCTGCGGCCGAGCGGCGGGAGCTGGCGGTGCGGAACGCGGCGAAGGCCGAGGAGTACCAGGAGTTGGCGGAGGCGCTGCGCACGGCGGGCGTGGGCAGGGTCCGGGATCTGCCTGCGGAGACGCTGCGGGCGAAGTTCGAGAGTGAGGCTGCGTGATGGCTCTAGACTTTCAGGCAGGCACCAGCGGCCACCGGTCTTGCGATCCCCATACCTGTACCGCTGCTGGTACCGCAGATTTCCCCGGCGGCCAAAGTAGGTCCGCGACCCACACTGCCAGCGCTGTCGGGGAGCAGGACACGCCAGCACCGGCCACAGCCCGTGCGGACCCCTTGGTACCCGCGCTGGTGCTGGCGTCCACCCCCTGGACCGACAGCAACGCCCCGCTCCTCGCGCTCCTCGCCGACGCCCTCGACGACATCGAGCGGACCCGCATCGCCAACGAGAACCGCCTCCGCCAGCTCACCCGCGACGAGCCCGACAGCGACGGCGAGGAACGCGGCTTCGGCCTCACCCTCGATCAGCCCCAGGTCGCCGCCCTCGCGGACATCGTGGACGCGCTCGGCAAGATGGAGCACGCTTCGACCCTCAACCTTCAGCGCGCTGTGCGGAAGCACCCACTTGGGCCGTGGGTGAAGGCGACCGTAGGCGTGGGGGAGAAGCAGGGCGCTCGGCTGATCGCTGCGATCGGTGACCCGTACTGGAATACGCTGCATGACAGGCCGCGACTCGTCTCGGAGTTGTGGGCGTACTGCGGCCTCCACGTTCTCCCCGCCGCCCATGTTCACGACGGACCCCTGAGGACGTTCGGCGGCGGGGGCCAGACTCACCCCGGCCATGGTGGACTCGACTCCCACTTGTCGAGCGCCGGGGTGATCAAGCAGGGCGACCCCGGCCATAGCCGGATCGGCTCCCACGCAAAGCCCGCTGGGGTCGCCCCCACCCGCGCACGAGGCCAACGCGCCAACTGGTCCACCACAGCCAAGACCCGCGCGTACCTCGTCGCCGAGTCCTGCATCAAGCAGGCCCGCTCCCCGTACCGCGCCGTGTACGACGCTGGCCGGGCCAAGTACGCCGACGCGCTACATCAGACCGCCTGCCGCCGCTGCGGCCCGTCTGGGAAGCCCGCAGCGGTTGGGACGCCCTTGTCCGCAGGACACCAGCACGCCCGCGCCATGCGCCTCGTCATGAAGGAAATCCTCAAGGACCTGTGGCTGGAGTCCAAGCGCCTCCACGAGACCGCCTGAGACGCGACCGGGGCGCGCCTGAAGTCTTCCCGGACCGGCGCGCCCCTCGGTGCCGATCATTGTACCGCCCCATGTACCACAGGAGCAGCGATGACCCGCACCCCCATCGACAACCTCACCCTCGTCACGGCCCACTGGGGCGACCTCCACGACATGCTCACCACCCACCACGGCACCACCTGGCCCCCCTCCGCACGCCTCCGCGACCACCTCGCCACCCTTACCACGGCCGAACGCGACGAGCGGGCCCAGCGCCGCATGGACGAGCGCGCCGACAGCACCCCCGACGCCCTCGGCGAGTCCCCGGCCCCGATCCGCCTCACCGTCCTCGACACCATGCGCGACGTCCAACAGGCCCTCGTCTACTGCGCCGACGTCACCGCCGCCGAAGTGCAGCGCCCGCCCATGCGACCGGCCCCGCGCGGCGCCGGCTGGACCCCCGCCGAGATCGCCGCCCGCGACCAACTCGCCGCAGCCGACGCCGAGGACCCCCGCCGCTGGACGTGGCCCGTGCTCGCCCGCGGCGCCAACGAGGCCGCGACCCGGCCGTACCGGGAGCGGCTGGGCGGGCCGCCGACGGCACGGACCGCGAAGGAGGCCGCGAACTGGCTGATCCGGCGCCTCAACGGGGAGCCGGGCCCGTTCGTGCCATTGTCGGGCCGCCAGCGGGACGAGATCGCGGGCGTGGCGCGCCAGGTCGCGGAGCAGGTGACGCGGGCCCTGGACCTGGTGCGGGACGCGGTGCCGTTGCCGGAGCCGTGCCCTCACTGCCGTCAGAGCTTGCTGCTGCACGGGGGAGATGGGGCGCCGCCTGCCGTGTCGTGCGTGGGCTGCGGGCGGACGTGGACCGCCGAGACCGAGACAGCTGCCTGAACCGAAGGAGAAGACCATGACCGAACAGCCCACCGTCGATCCGAAGCTCGACAAACTCACCCACGGGAAGGCTTCTTCGTATAACCGCGGGTGCCGTTGCGACCAATGCCGCGCCGCAGCGACAGAACGCGCCCGAAAAGGCCGAAAGGAAAGGCGGTCGAGGCTATCCACCGCCACTTTCAAGCACGGTGCGGCGGCCTACTCGAACTGGGGGTGTCGCTGTGAAGTGTGTACTGCCCAGCACTTGGACTTGATCCGACCTGCTGTTGCGCGATACGGAAAGCGGAACCCTGAGCGGGCGGCACAGGCCCAACGCCAACTGCAGTCCAAGACCCTGGAACGCGCTACGCGGCACTACGCGCACTGGACGGGGCCGGAATTGGAATTGGCCAGCCGCCCCGACCTATCGGCCAGAGAAGTCGCTCTCCAGATCGGTCGATCGCTGGCTGCCGTCCACAACATGCGTCGCAAGTTGCGAGACGACCCGAAGACCATCAACAGAGCCGGGGTCTCCCGGCTGACAGCAAGGGATCAGCGATGACCGAACAGTCCCGTTACCTGCCCCGCATCCGCCAGGCCTGGGCCAACACCGACGACTCAGGCGAGCGGCTCGCCGCCGTCGACATGGACCCGCACCGCTTCAAAGCGATTATCGACGGGGCGCAGCGCCCCACCTCGACCGACCTCGCGGTGATCGCGACCGCGTTCGGTGTGACCGTCGACTGGCTCGGTGGCGGACCCGAACCGCGCCTCGGCTTCCGACCGCTGCCACCGCTGCCCAGCGAGACGCCTACCGGCAGCGGGGAGAGCATCGACCTGGCGCGGCAGCTCCGCCGATCGGAGTGGTACCGGCAGGACACCGAACGCCGGGTGCGCTGCCAACGCGAACGCGCCGAGAAGGCCGAGGCAGTGATCGGCGCCATGCGCATCGTCTTCACCCGCGCCAAGAACAGCGGCCACGCCCCGACGCCGGACTACCTGCTGGACTTCCTCGGCAAAGCGCTGGAGATCACCCCGGACGATCAGCCCGCCCGCCTCGCGCTGGAGCTGCACACCGCGCTCGGCCTCCCCGCGCACGAAGGCGTCGAACACCAGGGCCACGACAGCTTCGACGCGTGGTGGACGGAACTCTTGGCCACCGCACGCGCCCTCGCCACCCGCCCGCAGCCGGCGCGCGACGACTGGGCCGAGGACATCGACGACTGGGCCGAGCACCCCGTCATCACCACCGCCCGACGGCGCATCACCGCCGAGCAGGCCGCCGCGATCGCCGACGCGAACGTGCCGCCCGGCACCCACATCACCTCGGCCCTCGTGGCCGACCTCACCAAGGAGAAGTGACCATGACGAACACCGAAGACCGCGACGCCACCGGCCGCGAGAAGGCCTACGCCGCGCTCGTCGGCGCCATCGAGCAGCACGCGAACGACATCAAGACGCTGCTCCCCGACCAGCGGGCGGCCGCGCTTGCCGAGCTGGCGAGGGCGTTCGAGACTGCCGAAGTCGCGATCTTGACGCACCGCATGCGACGCTGAGCACTGTCCGGCGTGCGCGAGCCCCAGGCAGGCTCCGAGTGCACCTCGCCGGATGCGATGCAGGACAGGAAGAAGGGCCCGCCCCGAAGCCCAGGGCGGGCCCTTCGCCGTGTGCGCGGGCTACGGCCGCCAGCCGTCCTCGTAGTCGGGGTGGTCGGCGTACGGCAGGGCCATCAGCTTGAAGACGTCGGCGAACATCAGGTCGCCACCCTCGTCGTGCAGCAGCTCAAACGCGCGTCGCTTCGAGTCGACCTCGGCGAGCACCCGCGCCGGATCCCAGCGGGCAATGTGCTCGGCATCCAGCCACGATGAGGTGGCGATTCCTGCCCGCGCTCCAGGCTTCTGCCCAGCTGTCGAGACCGGGTGCAGCAGATCCCCGAGCCCGTGCAGCGTGCTGCGCCACGGCGTCCACGGCCCGTCAGCAGCCGCATGCGCCACGGCTGCGTCCTCGTCGAGCCGGGCCCGCAGGAACCCCACCAGATCATCCATCGGCCTGCTGCTCCTCACCCTCCGCCGGAGGCCTGCCCTTCAGGTCCGTCCGCCACCCAGGCCGCGTCACCCGATTCCGGAAGTACGGCGCCGCCAGCCGGTAGTCGACCGCATTCGAGCTGCCCACCTTCGAGATCGGCGGAAAGTCCGGGTCCGCCTGGGCGATCTTCGACAGTCGCTGATGCGTGATCCTCTCGACGATCCCCTCAGCGACCAGTCTCCGCGCAAGTTCACGGAACGACACCATGTCCGGCCCTCCTTCGGCCTCGGCCATGGGCACCATCCTGTCTGACCCTGTTGCCACGTGGCAACAAGGTCTGTACTTTGAAGCTGGCAACAAGACGGCCCTCGTCCCGGCGCCTGGCAGCAAACGGGACGAGGGCCAGACCTCCGAAGCCCTGCAAAGACCCACGGAGATCCACGTGAAGGGTACCGACCGCACCACCAGCCAGCCCAGTACCGCGACATGGCCCCCCGCCGTGCCCGACATTCCGCCGGCCGAGCCGGAGCCCCGCCCCGAGCCCACGCCCGAGGCCCGCCGACTGCTCGCCCTCGCCGCCGAGGACTACGCCCAGGCGCAGCACCCCGTCGCGAAGATCCAGTGGATCGAGCAGGGCATCGCCGCCCACGAGGCGCTCCACGCCGCGACCCGACGCATGCAGGCCGACCTGTGAGCGGCCGCTACCCGTACGCCCACACCTGGGACGAGAACGGCATCCAGCGCCAGGCACAGATCCACATGACCGTCAGCGGCCAAGAGACCGTCTGGGACGCCCGGCGCCCCGGAGACCCCGAGCCGTGGCAGTCCCTCGACTACGACACCGTCCGCTTCCGCGACGACGAGATCGACGACGACTACGAGGCGGAGGACGACTGATGGCGTTCCTCGGCTGGCTGCGCGGCGGCAACGACCGCGACCTGGCGAAGCAGCTCGGGGGCGAGTCCGCCTCCGCGAAGGCCGCCCGCGAACGCCGCCACGGCCACCGCAACGGAGGCGCCACCAAGGCCGCCCGCAAGGGCCAGGCCTGGGTGGACAGCGAGTTCGACCGCCTCCGATAACCCCACCGACAGCCGGGCCCGCGGTCAAAATCCCCACGCCGCGGGCCCGGCCTTATGCCCCCGAAAGGACCCGCCATGGAGCGCTTCGTCTACGCCCTCGCCATCGCCGCCAGCATCGCGTCCGGGATCTTCGCCATCGCCTGGAACGCCACCCACTGACCGGAGCCCCCGATGCCCGTCCGCACCGCCCTGATCCTCCTCGCCGCCAGCGCGCTCGCCGCCGTCACCGCGGGCCTCCTGGTGCTGCTCTACGCACCCGAGCTGGCGCTCCTCGTCGGCATCGGCGTGTACCTCGCGGCCGGTCGGATCAGCCGCCAGCTCTGGGGCCTCGGGCTCGCCGTCGCCGCGCTCGTCATCTGGCGCCACCTCACCCGCAAGAACGGAGACCCCCGGTGAAGACCCGCCGCGTCCGCCGCGAACGCCTCGTCCCCCACACCGTCGACGGCCAAGAGGAACTCGTCCGCGAGGCGTACTGGACCGACGCCCCCGTCCCGCCCCGGGACTGGGACCGCATCATCCTCGCCGCGGTCACCGCGATCGCCGCGCTGCTCCTGGGCGTGGCCGTCGTCTGGTCCACCGCCAGCATCGGCGACCTCCTCGCCCGCGTCACCGTCACCCCCGCCGCGTATGCCGCGGCCGTCGCGTTCGACCTCGCGTGGATCGTGTGCATGGCCGTCGAGTGGCTCGCCCGCTACGACCCCGCCGGCGCCCGCCGCCCGCGCATCGCCGGGCACCTCGCCCTCGTCGTTGCCATGGTCGCGGTCGGCACGCACGGCTGGCTCGCCGGGCAGGCCGCGATCGGCGTCATCGGCGCCGCCGTGTCCGGGATCGTCAAGGGCCTGTGGACCGTCGTCCTCAGCCGCCACGCCAAGCCGCTGGACGGGCGGACCCAGCAGTGGGTGGACATCCAGCGCGCACGGGTCGGCGGGCAGCTGGCGATGGTGCCGATCCGCCGGGAGCTGCAACGGGCGCAGGGCGCCGTCGACGCCGAGGCCGCCGCCCTTGGCGCTGCGGATCCGGACCGGAATCCGGACGTGGATCCGCGCGAGTCCGGAGATCCGGACGCCGACGTCGTGCCGATTGCTAACGGCCCCATGACCGTGCGGGACGCCGTCCGGACCGCCCTGGACTGCGGAATCCAGGAGCCGGACGCCGTCCTCCGCTACGTCCACAAGGTCGCCAACGCCAACGCGAAGCAGGAGACCGTCGACCGCTACCTCCGCGGCCTGAGGAGGAGCGGATGACCGCGCTCGGCCTGTTCTTCACCGGCGTCATCGCGTTCGTCGTGGCAGCCCTCAACAGCCGTCCCCTCGGCCGGGCAGCGTCCGGGCTGGCCGGGTTCGGCCTCGGGCTGATCGGCGTGGCCTACGTCCTGTGCGTGGTCCGCCTCGTGGGCTGGGGGCTCGGTGCCTGACGTCGACTGGTGGCGCCTCCCCGCCCCGCCCCCGCCCGCGCCACCTGTGCCGCTCACTCCGCCCGAACCGGAGCCCGTGTACGCCACGTTCCCCCCGGATCCGGACCCGGAGCCCGCATCCGGATCGTGGTGGACCCCGCTCCGCCCCGTCTACAACGGCACCGCCCTCGCCGCTGCCCTCGCCCCGGGGGAGTGGTGGGGCCAGGCCCTCCGCCACGGCCAGGAGCAGGGCCACGCGGCCGGCGCCTGGTTCACCGCCATCGCGCTTGCCGCCTGCGGGGCCGGGATGGTCCACGTCTACCGCGCCTTCACGGTGCGCCGCTGGCTCGCCCGCGTCGCCCTGTTCGCCGCGCTGCTCGGCCTCGTCCTGGCGCTGCCCGTCGTCGCCGCCACCGTCTACCTGATCACCGGAGTTGCCGCATGATCACCACGTCCGCCGCCCTGCTCCAGGGCACCACCGCCATCACCGGCGGCGGCCTCGCCATCGGCGTCTTCCTGCTCTCGCGCGAACTGTGGCTGTGGTGGCGCACCGGGGGAGGAGGCGGCGCAGCACCGGGCGGCAAGGGCAAGGGCGGCCCGCCCGCGGCCGGCGGGGGAGGCGCCCGGAACCCGAAGGCCCTGCTGCCGTTCGCCTCCGGCCTGGCGTTCGGCACGCTCATGGTCGCCTGCCCCGCCGGGCTCCTCGGCAAGCTCGCCGGCCTGCTCCGCGGCATCGGCAACGGTATCGGCGACGGCGTCACCCGCGCCGCGACCGGCCACAACACCGCAACCGTCGCCAACGGATCCGCGCCCGGCCTCGACGGCAACGGCGCGCTCATCGTCGTCGTCGCGATGCTGCTCGTGATCGTCGCGTGGAAGCGCCTCGCCAAGGCCCTGAAGGGCAAGTTCGGCAGCGGGGTGTGGTGCGGCACCCTCCTCGGCATCAGCTCCGGCCTGTTCGCGTTCCTCGGCCAGATGGTCGTCCCCACCGCCAACGACCTCGGCGCCCAGCTCATCGGCTCGATCACGAACGGGAGCTGGGCCGTATGAGCGCGCCGACCACAGCGGAGTGGCTCCGCGCCGCCGCGGGCCGGATCGGCGACGGATCCGCGGTCCTGGCTGGGCGGATCATCCGCCTCGGCGCCAAGGCCGGCCGGGACCGCGCGGCCGGGGTGTCGCGCTGGCTGGGGCAGGGGAGCGGCATCGTTGACACCTGCCTGCGCTGGGGCTTGCTCTACGTCGGCGGCCGGGTGCTGCTCCGCGTCGCCCCGGGCCCGCTGCACCTGGTGGCTGGCGTCTGGCGGGCGATCCCGGGCGCGCCGTGGTGGGCGTGCGGGGTGTGGCTGGTCGCCGCGTACCGCGCGGGCGGCAAGCCGAAGCCGACGACCGCCCAGGCCGACGAAGACCCCGACCCGGACGTCGCCGTCGACCTCGTCCGCCAGCTGCTCGACAACCGGCCCGGCGTGCACCTGTCCGCGGTCCGCGAACGCCTCGCCGCCGAACTCCCGCACCGCACCTGGAGCCAGGCCGACGTGCGCCAGCTGCTGGCCGACGCGGGCGTGCCCGTGCGGCACTCGGTGAAGGTGCGGGGCGTCGGCGTCGCTGTGGGGGTGCACCGGGCGGACCTGCCGCCGCTCCCCTCCCCCGCTACCGAGGAGGTCGGCGAGGAGGTAGAGCAGCAGGTCAGGGCCGCTACCGCTACCGCTACCCCGGTCATCGAGGAGGTCGGGGGAGGGGCTGGGCTGGTCATCAAGCCGCCTGCGGACCGCCGTCAGCCGGTCGGCGAGAGGGGTGCGGCATGATCCGTCGCCTTCTCGCGCGGTTCGCCCCGACGTACTGCGGCAAGTGCGGCTGGTGGGTGGAAGGCTGCCCACACCAGTAGCGACCGTGCAACACTCGAACCGGAGCCCCGCCGAACCCCCCCTGCGGCGGGGCTTCGTCGTGCCACACTGGTGCCGGGCGGCAACGATCCTCGGGAACCTCCCGGGACACCTGGCGGTGACGGCCGCCGCCCCACCGAACGTCTGCCGGGACAAGGCCGGGACCAGGCAACTGGACCCTCCCGCACACACGCCGCGCCCGCCGGGAGCAACGCCGCAGCGGGGCAAGAGGCCCCCGGAGACACAGCGAGGCCCCTTCCGACCGCGAAACGGAAGGGGCCTCGCCCTTTCCACCCGCTACGTCACAGAACCGTCACAACGCCCACAAGCCCCCACACGCCCCGCCACCCTGGGCGCACCCACACGCATCACCACACCGGGGGACAAGCCCATGCGCACCCGCACCATCACCACCGCACTCGCCGCAGCAGCCGCCTTCGCAGCCCTCACGGCCTGCACCACGAACGGCATCACCAACGACAAGCCGGCCGCCGACGACTCCGTCACCGCGGCCTCCGACCCCGGCGGCTCCGGCAACAGCGGGAACGACAAGACGCTCGGCCTGACCCAGACCTCGACCTACGAGAACAAGGTCGCCGTCCAACTTGTCGGGTTCCAGCGGGCCACGTCCTCGGAGTACGCATCCCCCGGCAGCACGCCGTACCTGCGGTTCACCGTGAAGGTCACCAACGGCAGCCGCGAACCCCTCGACCTGAACCTCCTCAACATCACCTGCGCCTACGGCCACGACCTCACCGGCGGAGAGGCCATCTTCGACTCGGACCACGGCCTCAACGGCCCGCCCAACGTCCACCTCCGCCCCGGCCGCTCCGCCAGCATCCTCACCGGCTGCTCGCTCCCCAAGGCCGAGAAGTACGTGCAGATCGAGGTCGCCCCTTCGTTCGAGTCGGAGACCACCGTCTTCGGCGGCGACGTGAAGTAGGCGCGGCCCGGGTTCACTGCACCTAGTTGCAAAACCCGCGATGATGCCCGATCATGGGCCTCACGTCCGGCGTGCCCGGACTCACACGATCACCGAAAGCCCCGGTCGCGCATACCGCCGCCGGGGCTTTCGCGTACCCCGGAGGTGACCATGGCGCGCCCGCCCTACGGCCACTCCGTCGACCCACTCCCCGAAGAAGAACGCGACCAGATCCGCGCACTCCACGCGGCAGGACTCGGCCGCAACGAGATCGCCCGCCAACTCGGCCGCTCCGGCCGCACCATCACCGTCGTCGCCCACGACATGGGCCTCACCTTCGACCGCGCCGCCACCGAGGCCGCAACGAAGGCCCGCATGGCCGACCTCGCCGAGAAGCGCACCATCCTCGCCGAAGCCCTCACCGACGACGCGCTGCGCCTCACCGAACAGCTCTGGCAGCCCACCGTCGTCTTCAACATCGGCGGCAAGGACAACACGTACACCGAGGAGCACGTCGCTCAGCCGCCGGCCGACGCCAAGAAGAACCTCGTCGCCGCAGCCGGCATGGCCATCGACCGCTCCCTGCGCCTCCTCCCGGCAGGCAACGATGACGGCACCGACGCCGCGCGCTCCCTGGTCGGCGAGATCATGTCCGGCCTGAAGGCCATCGCCCGCGAGCAGCACGACAATCCGGTCGCCGCAGACGAGGGGGCGGGTGATGCTCCGTGACCTCGCCATGCCGCTGTCCCCGAAGCAGATCACGAGCATCGTCGAGGCCGAAGACGCCCCGATCGCACTGTGGTCCGGGGCCGTGTCCAGCGGCAAGACGATCGCGAGCCTGATCGCGTTCCTGATCGCGCTCGTCGCAGCACCCGACCAGGGCCTCATCGTGGTCATCGGCCGCACGCTGCAAACGATCGAACGCAACATCATCGACCCGTTGCAGTCGGTCAGCCTGTTCGGGCCGCTCGCCCGGCACGTCCACCACACCACCGGATCGACCACCGCGATCATCCTCGGCCGCACAGTCCACCTGGTCGGCGCATCCGATAGCCGCAGCGAGGGCCGCATCCGAGGCGCCACGATCGCCCTCGCCTACGTCGATGAGGCCACCCTCGTCCCGCAGAGCTTTTGGATGATGCTGCTGTCGCGTCTCCGCGTCGGCAACAAGTCCCGCCTGCTGGCCACAACCAACCCGGACGGACCTTTCCACTGGCTCCGCAAGGACTTCATGGCCCGCGCCGACGAGGTCGGCCTGACGTCCTGGCACTTCACCCTCGACGACAACCCGTCCATGGACCCGGGCGTCGTCAAGCGCCTCAAGGCCCAGTACACCGGCCTGTGGTACCGCCGCTTCATCCTCGGCGAATGGTGCCTGGCCGAAGGCGTCGTCTACGACATGTGGGACGACGAACGCCACGTCGTCGACATCCTCCCCGCGATGCAGCGCTGGACCTGCGTCGGCCTCGACTACGGCACCGTCAACCCGCTGAGCGCACTGCTCATCGGCCACGGCGTCGACAACCGCCTGTACGTCGCCTCCGAGTACCGGCACGACTCCCGCACCGCGCACCGGCAGATGACCGACGCCCAATACAGCCGGGCACTGCAGGACTGGCTCGCCGGCGTCCGGCACTCGGCCGGCACGGGCGCCGACCCGCAGTGGATTTTCGTCGACCCCTCGGCCGCGAGCTTCATGACGCAGCTGTGGTCGGACGGCGTCCCGGGCGTGGCGAAGGCAGACAACTCGGTGCTCGACGGGATCCGGTCCGTGTCGGTGGCGCTGGGCTCCGGCCTGCTGTCCGTGCACCGCTCGTGCGCGGGCCTGATCGGCGAGCTGCCCGCGTATGCGTGGGACGAGACCGCGGCCGCGAAGGGCGACGACAAGCCCTTGAAGATCGACGACCACAGCGTGGACGCCCTCAGGTACGCCCTGCACTCCAGCGCCTACGAGTGGCGCGGCCTGATCCGCACCGACCTGAAGGAGGCGGCGTGACGGTTCGACTCGGCCCGATCCCGGGCTTCCCACGGTGGACAGGCGCCAGCGCCGAAGCCGCCGGGCCAACCCGCGTCCAAGACGGCGCCCTCGTGCTCGACGTCAAAGTCCGGATGACCCGCCGCGCCTACTGGTGGGCGTACTGGCGCATGCTCACGGGGAGGTGGCCGAACGATGCCGCTGCCCGCTGAAGGCACCCCGTGGCCGCCGGTCGCCCCCGAGATCCGCTGCTCCCTCGACGACTGGGCCGCCTGGTACTCCGCGAACCCCGACCGCATCGCCGACCGCTACTACAACCGGCAGACCCACGCCGGACGCTACGGCCAGCCCCGCAACCGCCCCTCGCAGTACCGCGGTGGCATCATCGGCGGCCTCGCCCGTATGTTCTGGGGCGAGCCCACCCCGCTCGGCGAGAAGCGCACCAAGCTGCACGTGCCGCTCGCCGCGGACATCGCCCGCACCAGCTCCGACCTGCTGTTCTCCGAGCCGCCCGCGCTGAAGGTCGAGGACCCCGCGACGCAGGAGCAGCTGGAGGAGATGCTCGCCACCGACCTGCGCCGCACCCTGCTCACCGCAGGCGAGACCGGTGCCGCGCTCGGCGGCGCTTACCTGCGGACCTCGTGGGACCTGGCCATCTCCGACCGGCCGTGGATCTCCACCGTTGCCGGAGACGCCGGCATCCCCGAGTTCCGGTACGGTCGCCTCCTCGCCGTGACGATCACCGACGTCCTCGAAGTTGACGGCCAGACCGTCATCCGGCACCTGGAGCGCCACGAGCGCGGCTGGATCCTCCACGAGGTGTACCGGGGCACCGTCGACAACCTGGGCAAGCCGATCGGCGTCAAGGCGTTCGAGCAGACCCGCGATCTGCTGACCGAGCGGCAGTTGGACGCGCCGGACCGGCTGACGATCTCGTACATGCCGAACACGGTGACCGCGCGGGACTGGCGCGACATCCCCGGCACGGCGGGCCTAGGCCAGTCGGACTACCAGGGCTCCGAGACGCTTCTTGACGCGCTCGACGAGACGTACACCTCGTGGATGCGCGACGTGCGCCTGGCGAAGTCCCGGATCATCGTGCCGGACGGCTACCTGCAGTCCAACGGCCCTGGGCGCGGCGCCTCATGGGAAGACCGCGAGGTCATGGTCGGCATGAACATCCCGCCGACCGAGAGCGGGAAGGGCATCACGCTCAACCAGTTCGAGATCCGGCACGCCGAGCACAAGGCGACCGCCGAGGAACTCCTCGGGAAGATCATTCGCAACGCCGGGTACTCCGGCGGAACCTTCGGCGACGATTCCGACGGGGCCGCGCTGACCGCGACCGAGATCAAGGCCCGCAACGCCCGGTCCATGTCGACGCGCGCGCGGAAGGCTGAACTCGCCGAACCGGCCATCGCCGACATCGTCGAGGCCACCCTCGCCCTATGGGCGTCCAACCTGTTCCCGGGCGCCCCGCCGGTGCAGGTGCAGCGTCCCGAGGTCGTCTTCCAGGACTCGGTGCAGGACGACCTCAAGACCCTCGCCGACACCGCGCTGGCGCTCCGGCAGGCCGAGGCCGCGTCCACGGAGACCCTGGTCGCCCTCGTCCACCCCGACTGGGACGAGAAGGGCCAGAAGGCCGAGGTCGCCCGGATCACGAAGGAATCCGGGCGCGCGGTCGAGGACCCGACGACGATCGGCGACCGCGCCGGCCAGGCCGAACCCGATACGGGAGGTACCGGCGGTGGCGGTTTCCCCGGGTGATGCCGAGCACCTCGCCGCGGCGGTGGCCGCAGAGTTCGGCGTCGCGGAGCAGACCGTCATCGAGCTGCTGCGCGACATGCTCACCCCCGGCATCACCCGGCCCGGATGGGCACGCGCCCGCACCGCCGCCTCGGGCCTGCTGCGCCGCTCCCTGCAACGCCTCATCCCCGGCCTCCGGCAGCGCGCGGCCGCGGCCGCCGAGCACGCGGTCACCGAAGCCCACCGCATCGGCGACCGCGCCGCCCGCGCCGAACTCGACGAGCACCACCTGCCGCCCGGCCCCGACGACCTCGACACCACGCCCGCCGACCGGCTTATCCGCGCCCTGGACGAGGACTTCGAGCCCGCATACGCCCGGATCCTCCGCCAGCCCCAGGACGTCTACCGCGACGTCATCGCCCGCGCCTCCGCCGGCGTCCTCGAAGGGCAGATCACCCGCCGCCAGGCCGCGCAGCGCGCGCTGGACGACTTCGCGAACCGCGGGGTCAGCGGCTTCGTCGACTCCCGCGGCCGGAACTGGGAGCTGACCGCCTACATCGCGATGGCCGTCCGCACCGCGTGCGGCCGCGCCGCCGTCCAGGCCCACGCCGACCGGCTCGCCGCCGCCGGCCACCAGCTGGTCTACGTCGGCGCGCCGGGCGGGTCGTGCCCGCTGTGCGCGCCGTGGGAGGGCAAGGTGCTTGCCCTGGCGGGCCCGCCCGGCGCCCGGGACATTCGGCTGCCGCACGCAACCCGCGCGCTGCATACGGTCACCGTGCACGTTGCAGGCTCCCTGATGGAGGCCCGTGCGGTCGGGTTCCAGCACGCCAACTGCCGACACGGCATCAGCCTCTACCTGCCGGGCGTGACCGAACTGCCGACCGCCCCGCCCGGCGCGTACCGCTACGAGGACCTGCAGCAGCAGCGCTACCTGGAGCGGCAGGTCCGCCGGTGGAAGCGCCGCGAACTGGCCGCGATGGACAACGAGGGTCGTGCGGCCGCCCGGCTGCGGATCCGCGGCTACCAGGCGCAGCTCCGCGAGCTGACCCGGGAGACCGGGCAGCGCCGCAAGCCCGAGCGCGAGCAGATCGACTACGCGCACTGAGACTTCCGGCCCGCCAGGCGCGGGCCGGGGACCTACGGCACCCGCCAGGCGCGGGGCCACCCCCAGTCGTCCGCCAGGTGCGGGCGCAGCACGCCCGGGAGGGCACCCATGAGCAGGAAGCACCTCGCCCGCTACGGCGGCCCGCACGCGTCCGCGCGTCGGGACATCGTCTGGTCGCACCCCTACGGCCACGGCCCTTTCTCCCCGTACCTGTACGCGGACGGCGGGGACGACGGCGGCTCCGGATCCGGCAGCGACGACGGAGCGGGCGACGGCAGCGGAGGAGACGACGCGGGCAGCGACGCAGGCACCGGCGGGACTGGTGACAGCGGCGGCCAGCAGAGCGACTTCGGCAAGGGCGACGACCACACCGCGACCATCAAGCGGCTGGAGAAGGATCTTGCCGACGCCCGTAAGGACGCCGCGAAGTCCCGGACCGCCGCGAAGCAGCAGGCCGCCGACGAAGCCGTCGCATCGCTCACCGAGAAGATCGGCAAGGCCCTCGGCCTCGTCAAGGAGGACGGCCCCCCGGACCCCGCCAAGCTCGTCGAGCAGATCACCGCGCAGGCCGGAACCATCGCCGAGCGGGACTCGACGATCCAGGGCCTCAACGTCGAACTCGCCGTGTGGGCCCGAGCCGACAAGGCCGGAGCCCGCGCCGGGGCGCTCCTCGACTCTCGCGCGTTCGTCAAGGCCATCGCAGGCCTCGACCCGGCCGCGTCCGGATTCACCAAGGCCCTCGACGACGCCATCAAGGACGCCGTCAAGACCAACCCCGCCTACGGAACGCAGACCGCCGGCAGGTCCGGCGGCGACCAGGGCGGCGGCTCCGGCGAAGGCAAGACCAAGCAGCGCCCCACCTCACTCAGCGCCGCGGTACGCGGCACCTTCAACACCTAACAGCAGGAGGCCCACCGTGCCCGTCACGCTCGCACAGGCGCAGGTCAACACCCAGACCGACATCGACTTCGCCGTCATCGACAACCTCCGCCGCTACAGCTGGCTGCTGGACCAGATCGTCTTCGACGACACCGTCAGCCCCGGCACCGGCGGCGGCACGCTGACGTACGGGTACGTGCGGCTGACCGCGGCGCGCTCCGCGCAGTTCCGCGCGCTGAACACCGAGTACACCCCGTCGCAGGCAACCCGCACGCCGTACTCGGTGCAGCTCAAGCCGCTGGGTGGCGCGTTCACCGTGGACCGAGTCCTGGCCCGGCTGGGTTCGGCCGCGTCGAACGAGATCTCGTTCCAGATGCAGCAGCTCCTCACCGCCACGCGGACGAAGTTCCAGGACGAGCTGATCAACGGCGACACCGCAGTCGACGCGAACGGCTACGACGGCCTCGACAAGAGCCTCACCGGCCAGCCCACCGAGTTCGTGCCGCTCAGCGAGGGCGTCACCTCGGGCATCCTCGACTGGACCCGCGGCACCATCGACACGCAGGCCGAGGCCATGGCCCAGCTCGACATCGTCGACGACTGGCTGTCGCGGATCGTGCCGTCCCACACCGGTGGCGGCGACCAGGGCATGCCCGGCGCGCTCCCGCCCGGTGTGAAGGCCATCCTCGGCAACACCAAGAGCATCACGCGCCTGCGCGCGCTCGCCCGCTGGGCCGGGATCTACACCCAGACCAAGGACGACCTCGGCCGCGAGATCGAGACGTACGGGCCGTGGGTGCTCCAGGACCTCGGTGACAACGCCATGGGCGCCGCGCCGATCATCCCCAACGAGACCCGTACCCACGGCGGCTCCGCCGACTCGGGTACCTCGACGAACCTCACCGACATCTACGCCGCGTCGTTCGGCCTGGACGCCCTGCACGGCGCTTCTGTCGCGGGCAACCCGCTGGTGCAGACCTGGATGCCGGACTTCTCGCAGTCCGGCGCCGCGAAGGAAGGCGAGATCGAGATGGGCCCCGCCGCGATGGTCCTGCGGAACGTCAGGGCGTGTGGCGCCCTGCGCAACGTAAAGGTCGGCTGACCATGACCGACTTCACCGTTACCGCTCCGGTCGCCGGGTTCAACGGCGAGTCGTGCGGCGTCGCCTTCAAGAACGGCACCGGCCGCGTCACGGACGGGACGAACGAGGGGCGGGCAGCGCTGGACTACTTCCGGCGCCGCGGCTACACCGTCTCCGCCGACACCGAGGACGAGCCCTCGCAGGACCCCGAGGCGCAGCAGGGAGACGACACCCCGCCGCCCCCGCCCGCCGACGGCCCCTACGACCCGTCCAAGCACAACGCCGACGAGGTCATCGCGCACCTCGACGCCCTCGACACCGAGGACCCGGACGCCAAGGCCGAGTTCGACCGCATCATCGCCGCCGAGCGCGCCGGCAAGAACCGCAAGACCATCACCGACAAGGAGGCGGGCGCATGACGCTCGGCAGCTACACCCGCAACGTGCGCGATGCGCTCGCGCACTACAACCTGTCCGACCCGGCCAGCCCGGACACGTTCTTCCGCCGCAACCTGCCGCGCACTGGCCTGTACGACTCGGCTGGCGACACCGGGCAGGTCGCGCTCGCCACGGGCGTGATGACCAGCGTGCCGGTCTACCTGCACGCCGGGGATGTCGTCACCAACATCAGCGTCCGCTCGGGTGCGACGGCCGCGGACACCCCGACGAACTACTGGTTCGCGCTGTACAGCAAGGACCCGACCCCGGCGCTGCTCGGGCAGACCGCGGACCAGACGTCGACCGCGTGGGCCGCGAACACCACGAAGACCCTCGCGCTGGCCTCGCCGAAGACCATCGTCGAGTCCGGCGTGTACTGGGTCGGGATCATGGTGAAGGCCACCGCGACCCCGACGCTGCTGGGCTGCATCGCCGCTCCGGCGATCGCGACCGGGGAGCGGAACCTGTCCCAGTCCGGTCCGGCGTCGTCGTTGACAGCGACGGCTCCGGCGACGATCGCGGCCACGCCGACCGCGAAGCAGTTCGTGCCGTACGTGGTGATCACCTGATGTCGGCGGTCGTAGGCGTAGACGGGACCAGCCAGCCAGTTTGGCGTCTCAACCTGTCGGTGCTCTTCGAGGACGCGGAGCCGAACACAACGGCCGAGTTCGCCGCAGACCTGACGATGGTCGGCCCGGCGGCCGTGCACGAGTCGTCGGCGGCGTCGGTCGAGGACTTCATGGGCATGGTCGCGCAGGCCATCAACGAGATCCCGGGGCGTGCGTGTTACGTGACGCTCGACAAGGTCTCGCTGCTCAACACGTCGGTCTTCGCGACCTAAGGAGGGTACGACCATGGCACTCAACAACCCCGGCATCTCCATCGCCATCAGCGGCGAGCTCACCAACGCGCTCGCGCTCGCCACCGCGGACGTCCCCCTCAACGTGAAGCGGGCGATGCAGCTCGCCTCGGGCACGGGCGCGGGGAAGGCCGACAGGATCTACCACGGCCGACGGACCCTCGCGGCGTCGGCGACGGAAGATCTCGACCTCGCGGGCGTCCTGGTCGACGCCTTCGGGACGGCGATCACCTTCGCCCGCATCAAGGCCCTCCTGATCGCCGCGGCGACGGCGAACACCAACAACGTCGTCGTCGGCGCGGCCAGCTCGAACCAGTGGGCCACGTTCCTCAACACCACGGGCACGATGACCCTCCGCCCCGGGGCGTTCGTCGGCGTGGGTACGGGCGCGGCGGACGCGACCGGCTACGGGGTGACGGCCTCGACGGGCGACCTGCTGAAGGTGGCCAACAGCGCGGGGTCGACGTCGGTGCAGTACGACATCGTCCTCATCGGCGCGAGCGTGTAGGGGGCACCGTGGCGAACATCGTCTTCAACATCGCCCTCGGCCGGCTGGCGTACTACGCCGGCCTTCCCGCCACGAACGACGCACTGGTCATGGTGCCGATCGAGACGTCCGGCATCGTCGCCGACTCCGTCATGCGGGACTACGACGACCTGGGCACGCTCCTCGCGGGCGCGTCCAACGAGCAGACGACCATGGGCCGTAAGACCCTGGCGTCGGTCACCTCGGCGGTCGACGACACCAACGACCGGTGGAACATCGACTGTGCGGACGTCACGTGGACAGCCGCGACGGGCAACGCCATCTCGGCGGTGGTCATCTGCTACGACCCGGACACCACGACCGGCACCGATGCGGACCTGGTCCCGCTGACGAAGCACGACGTGAGCATGACGCCGGACGGGTCGGACTTCACGCTGACGATCAGCGACTTCGTGCGCATCTCGTCCGCATCCTGACCCACCGGGAGGCGTCGTGGCACGGATGTGGACCTGCGGCTTCGAGCTGCAGACCGCGACCGCCGACATCGAGTGGCAGATCACCAACGGCAACGCCGCGATCAACACGTCGGTACACCGGGCCGGGGCGGCCTCACTGCGGGTCGCCCCGTCCGGAGCCACGTCGTACATCGAGCACCAGTTCACCGGCGGCACGGTCATGCGGACCATGCACCGCTTCTACCTCCGCATCGCAGCCCTCCCGGCCGCTGCGACGAACATCTACGGGATCGGCCAGAACGCCTACTTCCCCGGCCTCATCCGCCTCAACACCAACGGCACGCTGATCCTCCGAGACGGCGAGAGCAACACGGATCTCGGCTCCGCCACCTCCGCGCTCAACCTGAACCAGTGGTACCGGATCGAGGCCGACTTCGACGACGTCTCCGGCACGCTCACGGCCGGTGTCTCCGCGTTCAAGTTGTACATCGACGGCGCCCTGGTCAGCTCCGTCATGTGCACCAACATCAACGGCTTCTCCCGCATCCGCGCAGGCGCACTCAACAGCGCGACGACGCTCGACCTCTACTACGACGACATCGCCGTCAACGACACCACGGGGTCCGTGCAGAACGGCCTTCCGGGGCCGGGCTCGGTTGTGCACCTCCAGCCGGCCGGGCAGGGCGACAACAACGGCTTCGCCACTGTTGTTGGCGGCACCGCGGGGGCCGCGAACAACTTCACGCGCGTCAACGAGATCACTCCCAACGACGCGACCAGCTACAACGCGACCACGGTGACGGGCACGACGACGATCGACGACTTCATCGTGTCCTCGCCGACCACCGCGGGGATCGGCGCCTCGGACACCATCACCCTCGTCTCCGTGGGGGTTCGCGTCGGTTCCACGGCGACGACCGCGGCAAGCATCGTCACCCGCCTCAAGGGCCAGTCCAGCGGCACGACGACGGAGTCCGCGTCGACCAGCGTCGCCGTATCCGGCTGGGCGACGAACAAGAGCGCCGTACCGAAGCTCTACGGGATCACCGCGTACACGAACCCGCAGACCTCTGCGGCATGGACCCGGTCCGCGCTGGCCACCGCGCAGATCGGATACCGCTCCAACGTCTCCCAGTCGACGACCCGCCGCATCAGCACGCTGTGGGCGCTCGTCGAGTTCATCCCCGTCACCTCGGCCGCCCTCGGCACCGCGGCCGAGACCGACACCGGCCAGGCCGCAGGACGCACCAAGGCCAAGGCGCCCACTGCGTCGGCCGAGACGGACAGCGGCCAGGCACTGGCCCGCCGCAAGACGCGCGCCGCCGCACCCGCGGCGGAGACCAACGCGGCGCAGCCGCTGGGACGCCGCAAGACCCTGGCGCTCGGCACAGCGTCCGAGACCAGCACCGCCCTGGCCCCCAACCGGACGCGCGCCCGCGCCCTGGCCCCCGCCGGCGAGACGGACGCTGGGCAAGCTCTCGGGCACACGCGGGCCAGCCCGCTCCCTGCGCCCGCCGAGACCGACAGCGGGCAGGCCCTGGCCCGCATCAAGCGCAAGACGCTCCCGACGCCCCTGGCTGGCGAGACGGCCCAGCCGCTCATCGCGCGGAAGACGCTGGCCCTCGGGCAGGCGACCGAGGCCAGCACGGCCCAGGCCGTCGGCCGGCACGGGAGCGTGGCACTCACGCCTGCGGGCGAGAGCGCCGCGGCGCAACCGGTGGGCCGAGTCAAGAGGCTCGTGCTCACGCCTGCCAGTGAGACCAGCACGGCCCAGCTGCTGGCCCCGGCTTCCGGACTGCGCCTCACCGAAGAGGTCAGTACGGCCCGCCCGTTGGGCCGCGTGAAGACCCGTGCGCTGGGGGCCGCAGTCGAGCGCGGCACGGCGCTGACGCTGCCCCCGGCCTCGGGGCTGGCCGCAGCGGAAGTGACCAGCGCAGCGCGGCCGATGGGCCAGGCGAAGGCCTCCCTGCTGGGCTCGGCGCAGGTAGCGGACGCGGCCACGCCGCTCACCGGGGCCAAGCACGCGCCGCTGGGGGCAGCCGCCGAGACGACCACCGCCGCCCCGCTGAGCATCCGCAAGCGCACCGACCTGGCGCGGACGTCGGAGACCGCGACCGCACGCCCCCTGATCGGGGCCAAGGCGCAGCCGCTCTCTGCGGCCGTCGAGACCACGCAGGCGCTCGGTCTGACGCCGATCTCCGCCGGTGCGCTCACGCCCGCAGGCGAGACCGCGACCGCGCAGGCCACCGGAAGCCGCAAGACGAAGCCCCAGGGCGCCGCAGCGACCACCGAGACCGCACTCCCGCTGGCACGCCGCAAGACAGTCGCGCTGGGGACGGCGGCCGAACTCAGCAGCGGACGGCAACCGGCCCCGGCCAAGCAGGCCGCCATCACCGCAGCTATCGAAACGGCCACGGCACAGCGCCTCCTCATCCCGGGCACCGCGGCACCCGCCGAGGAAACCTCCACCGCACGGCCCCTGACCGGGGGCAAGCGGGCGAGCCTGCCCAGGGTCGACAGCTTCGACGAGGCCCGGCAGTTCGGCCGGCACGCCACCCGCCAGCTCGGGCGCGCCACCCAGTCCGACACCGCCCTCCCGGCCGGACGGCGGAAGACCAGCACACTGGCGGCCGCCGGGGCGTCGGCCCTGGTCCGGCCGCTGGCCGCAGGCAAGGCGCGGCTGCTGGGCGTCGCGCTGGAGACGGACCGGGCCCTGATCGGTCCGGCCATCCGCCTCACCTGGGCAGTCGACCACGCCGAGGCACAGGCACTGGCAGGCCACCGCCAACGGTTCGCCGACCGCCTTGATGCCACCGCGTCCGGGCCCACGCTGACCACCAGCGCGGCCGGCCCGGCCCTGGCGCCCGACACCACCGACCCGGTACTGACCGCGGCTACGGCCGGGCCGGGGCTGACCTCGTCCACCAGCGGGCCGCACCCCACGGCCACGACGACCTCTGGAGGCTGACGATGCCCGACGTGGGAGACCTGGCCGCCGCACGCCTGGCCGTGAACCCGGCCGACGGCACTACCGCGGCGACGCTGCTGGTGACCCGCCCGGACGGCACCACGGCCTCGCCGGTGGTCACCGGCGCGGACGGCGGCGCCACGTGGACGGCCCCGGTGACGTACACGCTGGCCGGGGTATGGGTCCTCGACTGGACCGTCACGGGGACCGGTGCCGGCCGCGAGATCCAGCGCGTGGCCGTGGCACCGGGGATCGTCGTGGAGACCGGCCGGGTGTACGCGAACAGCACCCAGCTGGCGAACTACCTGGGGGCCGCGCCGCCCTTGGACGCGGATCGGCTGCTGGCCCGCGCCTCGGAGATGCTGGACGCCGAGGTGCTGCTGACCGCGGTGTACGACACGGACGACGACGGGATGCCCACCGACCCTCAGGTCGCGGCCGCGTTCGCCCTCGCGGCCTGCGCGCAGGTGGAGTTCTGGGGCGAGGTCGGCGAGGACACCGACACCGCCGGGCCGATCCAGGGCGTCAGTATCGGGTCGGCTCAGATCCAGTACGGCGCGGGCGACAACCGCGTCAGCCCCACCACCTCGGGCGCGCGCGTCTACCGCGCGTTCGCGGTCCTGCCCGCGGACAAGTTCCGGCAGGGCGTGGCCACCGGCTCCTGCGGGTGGCGGTGATGGGCCGCCTCCCGCGCCGCTTCATGCGGCACGAGGTCACCGTCGAGCCCTACCTCGGTGACGGCTCCCACGGCCCCCTCTACGGCCCGCCCGTTGTCGTGCGGTGCTTCCTGGAAGAGCGCACCCGGATGGTCCGGAACGCCGAGGGCCGCGAGGTCACCTCGTCGAGCACCTTCTACAGCGACCTCGGCGAAACCTGCCCGCCCGAATCCCGCGTCACCCTCCCCGGCGCCCGGCAGACCACCGTCATCGCCGCGCTCCGCCACGACGGCGGGGGCCTGCCCACCCCCGACCACCTCGAAGTCCAGCTCACGTAGGAGGCCGCGATGGTGCAGCGCGTGACGATGCAGTGGGAGGGCCGCCGGCTGTGGTTCGGGCGGGGGCAGCAGGCTGCATCGCGCGGTCTGCGGGACGCTCTGGAGCACACGCTCGGCAAGTCTAAGGAAATTGTCCCCTTGGACGAGGGGACGCTGATGAACAGCGGGCGGGTCGTGGTCGATGGGCTCGACGGAACGATTGTCTACGACAGCGTTTATGCGAGGCGCCAGCACGAGGAGCTGACGTGGAGACACGCGCCGGGCCGTTCCGCGAAGTACCTCGAAATTCCTTTCCGGAATGAAAGGGAAGCGATGCTCCGCATCATGGCCATTCCCCTGAGAGCCCTCTTCCGTAGCTGACTTGCTCCGCAAGCCCCCGGCATTCCATGTCGGGGCCTTTTGCATGCCTGGAAGGGGTGACCGGTGGGCTACACAAGCGACCTCGTTGCGGGTCTCGCGCAGCTCCTCGACGACGCGGGCATCGGCGCGTACCGCCCGAACGGGCCGCCCTTCACGGTAGGCGACACGGCGATCGTGCTGGGCAACATGCCTGCCGCACCGGACCGGGTGATCTGCCTCAACCCCTACCCGGTCGAGGACACCGGAATGCCGGAGACCATCACCGCCGTGCAATTCCGCATTCGCTGCGGCGCGGATCCAACCGACGTCCTTGACCTCGCCGACGCGGTATTCGACGCGCTCGACAACCGCTCGCGTTTCACCCTCGGCACGGTCCCCGTGGACCTGGCCTGGAGGTTCTCGCAGCTCCCCTGGGGCGCTGACACGGTCGGCCGCGAGGAACTCACCGCGAATTACTACCTCCGGACCATCCGGTCCCAGACCCACGCTCACGAATAGGAGACGGGTATGTCCACACCCACGGAGACCGCACTCGCCCGCCGGTGGCGCCTCGACGTCAACATGGGCACGTCCGGCTCGCCGGACTACCAGCTGTGCCCCGCCATCACGAACTTCCAGTGGGAGGCCCCGCCCAACCACGAGGACAGCAGCACCTACGACGACGGTGGGTGGGCCGACAACGAGAAGACCGGCCAGGCCTGGTCCGTGACGGCGACGTTCAACCGCAAGGCGTCCCCGGACTCCACCACCTACAGCCCCGTCCACGAGGAGCTTCGCGCCGCCGCGTTCGGCTTCGGCGACGAGGCCCGCGTCGACATCCGCTTCTACGACCGCGACGGGCTCCCCGAGGCGTACCAGGGCTACGCGCTGGTCACCTGGGCGCCGTCCGGCGGCGAGCGCACCGCCCTGGACCAGGTCGAGGTCACCCTCACCGGCAAGGGCCCCCTCAACATGATCACGAACCCGGTGACGCCGTAGTGGCCCGCTTCGAAGCTCTCGAAGAGCTCTTCGACGACAGCCTGGAACTCCCCGTCCAGGGCAAGACCTACCGGATCCCGTCGCCGTCCGCCGAGGACGGCCTGAAGATCCAGAAGATCGCCAATCTGGCACTGCGCCTCCACGCAGGCGGCGAAGTCCCCGACGACACCCAGTTCCTCGACGACGACGAGGAACGCGACTTCATCGAACGCTGCCTCGGCACCGCGTACGCCGAGATGGCCGCCAACAACGTCGACTGGGCATGGGTCCGACACGCGGGCATGACCGCCATGCTGTGGATCACCCAGGGCGTCGACACCGCCCGGAACTTCTGGGCCGCGGCAGGCCACCCGGAAGGGAAGGCCCCGAATCGGGCAGCGCGCCGCGCCAAGGCCAAGAAGAGTGGATCGGCCAAGGCGAGCGCGACCCCGCGACGGGGCTCTACGAGTGGTACGAGCGGCCGCCCGGCTACCAAGAGCGCCCCGCGGGCCGCGACGGCCTGACGTGGGCCGCGCTGCTGGAGCAGTGGCCGCTCATCGAGGCAGACCTCCACCAGACCTACGGGCTGGACATGGGGACGCCGGGACTGCTCCAGCAGCGCACCTGGCCCTGGCTCCGCACCCGGATCCTCGGCCTGCTCTCCACTGACAGCCGCACCAACCGGCACTTCACGCCCGAACCCAAGCGAGGAGGCCGGTAGCCATGGCCCTGTCCGTCGGCGAGCTCGTCGCGCACATCAACGCGGACCCCTCCGGCATGACCAGCGGCCTGGCCCGCGCCGAACTCGCTATGCGCGGCTTCCAGGTCGACACCGAAGGCCGCCTGCGGACGCTCGACGGACGGTTCGCGGCGGCAGGCGCTGCCGCTGCGCACGGCTTCGGCCAAGTCGGGCAGTCGGCACGCTCCGCGGGCCGCCACGTCCAGCAGGCTGATCGTGACAGCAACCGGCTGCGCTCCGCCCTGAGCAGCGTCGGCAGCGCCGCCGGTGCTCTGGGCGCGGTAGCAGGGCAGGCAGGGCTCATCGCGGCGAAGCTCGGCGCGGCGATCCCCATCGCGGCCGGCCTGGCTGCCGCTCTGGTCAACATCGCACCGGCGGCCGCGGTCGGCGCCTCGGCGGTGTTCGCACTGGGTTCGGCTCTGGCCGCGCTCAAGGTCGGCACCAGCGGGGTGGGAGCGGCCCTGTCCGCGGTGTTCACCGGTGGAGGCGGCGGGGGAGGAGGCGGCGGCGGCGGGGGGGCCACCGGCGCGGCCAAGCAGCACGCCAACGCGCTGCGCGCCGTCAAGGACGCCACCCAGCAGGCCGCCCTCGCCAACGAGCGCGCGGCGCGGCAGGTCGAGGACGCCGAACGCAACCTCGCCGACGCCCAGAAGGCCGCCAAGCGCGCGCAGGAGCAGCTCACGCAGGCCCGCGAGGACGCCACCCGCGAGCTGGAGGACATGAACAACAGCCTCGACGACGCGAGGCTGAACCAGCGGCAGGACGTCCTCGACCTCCACGACGCGGAGAAGGAGCTCGCCCGGGTCCGCGCCATGGGCGCCGAGGCGTCCGCCGACGAGATCGAGGCCGCCCAGCTCGGCTACGACAAGGCCGTCGAGGCCCTGGACCAGCAGCAGACCGAGACCAAGCGCCTGGAGCAGGACACCGCCAAGGCCAACGCCGCGGGCGTCGAGGGCTCCAAGACGTACACCGACGCGCAGCAGGACGTCGCCGACGCCCAGCGCGACGTCGCGGACGCCGTCCGAGCGCTGAAGGACGCGCAGAAAGAGCAGGCGAGGACGGCCGCGGAGGGCCTGGAGAACATCAAGCGGGCCAACGAGGCCCTCAACGACTCCGCCGGCGGCGCGGCGGGCGGCGGGGGCGGCGTCAACGCGCTCGCCGAGGCGCTGGCGAAGCTGTCGCCGGAGGCCCGCAAGTTCGTCGAGGAGATCATCCGGTTGAAGCCGGCACTCGACGCGCTGAAGCTGAAGGTCCAGGACGCCCTGTTCAAGGGCCTCGCGGGCGAGCTGCGGTCCACAGCGACCGTCGTCCTGCCGATCCTGGAGAAGAACCTCGTCAGCTCCGCGTCCGCGCTGAACGACATGGCCAAGGGCGTCGGCTCCGCCGCCCGGCAGCTGGCGTCCAACGGCACGCTCGGGCAGGCCCTGGCGTCCGCGTCGGCCGGCCTGCACAACCTGTCGGGCATCCCCGGGATCGCCCTCAAGTCGTTCACGCAGTTCGCCGCGGCGGCCGGCCCGTCCTTCGAGCGGTTGACGTCGGCGCTGGGCGAGGGCGCGGCGCGCCTCGGCGACCGACTGAGCAAGAGCTTCGAGTCGGGCCGGATGCAGAAGTCGATCGAGCGCGCCATCGACCTCATCGGCCAGCTCGTGTCCGTCGGCCTGAACGTGGGCCGCATCATCGGCAGCATCTTCGACGCGGCCGACGAGACCGGCGGGTCGTTCCTGAACACCCTGCAGAAGATCACCGGCCAGTTGGCCGACACCTTCGCCTCCAAGCCCGTGCAGGACGCGCTCCGCGCCCTGTTCAGCGTCTTCTCGAAGCTCGCCACGACCGCGGCGCCGCTGCTGTCGCGGGCACTGTCGGCGATCGCCCCGATCTTCACCCGGCTCGGACCGCCCGTCGAGCGGCTGATCACCCAACTCGGCAAGGCCCTGGGCCCCGTCATCGACGTCATCGGCGACGTCCTGGTCGAGACCGCGGACGCGGTCGGCGACCTGCTCGACGCGGTGTCGCCGCTGCTGCCCGTGCTGGGCGATCTGCTGGTTGCGATCCTGCAGCCGCTGGCGCCGGTCATGAAGAAGATCGGCGACGTGTTCGCCCGCAGCGCACCCTTGATCAAGAAGTGGGGCGACACCCTGGGCACCGTCTGGGTGCCGGTCTTCGAGGCGCTCGGCCAGGTCATCATCGACCTCGTCGACAAGTACGGCGACAAGCTCATCGAGCAGATCCCGCAGTGGATGGATGCGTTCATCAAGCTGACCCCGGTCGCGCTGCAGCTGTCGGACTCCATGGCCGAACTGCTCCTACAACTCGCCCCGCTCCTGCCGGACATCCTGCTGCTCAGCACCACCGTCACCGAGGAGCTGCTGCCAGCCCTGCTGCCGCTCCTGCCGCCTCTAGTCAAGATCACGGTGGCGTTCCTGCAGCTGCAGACGGCCATCGCCACCAAGGTGATCGGGGCTGTCCAGGAGCTCGTCGACTGGTTCAAGGAGATGAAGGAGAAGTTCCGCCCCGCGAAGCAGGCAGTTGACGACGTCGTCGGCTGGATCTCCCGCAAGTTCGAGTGGCTCGCCGACCACCTCGTCGGCCACTCCGTGATCCCCGACATGATCAACAAGATCGTGTGGTGGTTCGCGGGCCTCCCGAAGAGGGCGTTCGACGCGCTGGCCTCGCTCGGCTCGCGGATCGCGGGGCGCGCTGCGGCCGCCGGCACGTCCATGGTCAACGCGATCAAGTCCCGCCTCGACTCCGCCGTCGCCTGGATCCGTGGCCTGCCCAGTCGGGCCAGCAGCGCCCTGTCCAACCTGGGCGGCGTCCTCTACCGCTCAGGACAGTCCCTGATCCGCGGGTTCATCAACGGCATGGCGTCGATGTGGTCCGGCGTCACCAGCACCGCGAGCAGCCTCATGCGCGCGGCCCGCGACTACTTCCCGTTCAGCCCTGCCAAGAAGGGCCCCTTCTCCGGCCGCGGCTGGGTCTCCTACTCCGGCGAATCCATCGGCAAGACCCTCGCTGCGAGCCTGGCCCAGCAGCAGGGCCGCGTCGGGGGCGCCGCGTCCGCGCTCATGGCCGCTGCACAGCAGGGCCTTGCCGCGGACGGCACCCCGATGGGCAACCTCACCGCCTCCCCGGCTGCGGCCGGCGCGCCGGGCTATGGCCCAGGCGGCAGCACTGCGGGCGCCGGCCGGTCGGGCAAGCCCCCGCGGATGATCGTTGAATTCCGCGGCGGTCAGGACAAGTTCACCCAGTTCGTCAAGGAGCTCGTCCGCGTCGACTTCGGCGGCGATGTTCAATCCGCTTTCGGGCAGTAGGAGGGTCCATGCCGTTTCCCACCGACCCGCTCGGCACGCTCATCGAGTTCAACCTCGGCGGCACCTGGACGGACGTCACACCCCAGTGTCGGCTGACAGATCCGGTCACGATCACACGCGGGCGGGGCGACGAATCCGCCCGCGTGGACGTGTCCAAGTGCCGCTTCACCATCAACAACAAGGACGGCCAGTTCAGCCCCGACAACCCGCTGTCGCCCTACTACGGGCAGATCGGCACCAACACCCCATGCCGTGTGTCCGTCCACGCGGGCAGCAATCTGCTGTGGCTCACCGGCGGGACCGACCGGGCCCGGGCGACCGATACCGCGGCGCTCCGCCTCACCGGCGACCTCGACATCCGCTTCGAGGCCCAGCTCGACGACTGGTCCGGCATCCCCTTCGCCCTCGACCTCGTCGGCCGGTGGGGCACCCCCAGCAACAAGTCCTGGCGTGTCATCGCCTTCCAGGGGCGCATCTGGTTCTACTGGACCACTGACGGCAGCACCGAGATCCTCAAGCAGTCCACCGCATCGCCGCTGATCCCGCCGTCCGGCCGGATCGCCATCCGCGTCACCCTCGACGTCAACAACGGCGCCAGCGGCAACACCGTCACGTTCTACACCTCGGACAGCATCAACGGGACCTGGACGCAGCTCGGCAACCCCGTCGTCACCGCGGGCACCACCTCGGTGTTCGCAGGGACCGCCCTCACCGACGTCGGCGCCACCTCGAACACAAGCTTCATCGACCCGTCCGGGTCCTTCTACGCCTTCCAGCTCCGCAACGGCATCAACGGTCCGGCCGTCGCCAACGTCGACTTCACCGCGCAGACCAAGGGCGCCACCTCCTTCGTCGACACCTCCGGCATCACCTGGACGCTGGACGGCGGGGCCCTCCTGACCAACCGGCGGCGCCGCTTCGTCGGCGAGATCCCGTCCTGGCCCTCCGAGTGGGCGCCGAACGGCCAGAACGCGTACACCGTGCTGGAGGCCACCGGCATCCAACGCCGCCTCGGACAGGGGCAAAAGCCCCTGGACTCCACGCTGCGCCGCCGTATCCCCACCGAGCCCACCCTCGTCGCCTACTGGCCCATGGAGGAAGGCGCCAACGCCACGCAGGCGTACTCGCCGATGCCAGGCGTGCGGCCGATGACGACCAGCGGGATCACCTTCGGCGCAGACGACTCCCTCGCCGGATCCAGCGCACTGCCCTCGATCGCCAGCCTGGCCAGCCTCACCGCGAGCGTCCCCTCACCCCCCGCAGGGCAGACCTCGTGGCAGATCGAACTCGTCTACTTCCTCCAGGCCGGGCCCGCCACCACCCGCACCTTCCTCTACTTCGAGACCAACGGCGGCGTCCGCACCTGGCGCCTGATGGTCAACGCGGGCGGCGCCGAGATCCACGCCTACGACCCCGACGGCACCGAGATCCTCAACCAGGGCGTGTCGACCACCACCATCTACAACCGCTGGACCCGCTGGCGGTTCACCGCGACCCAGAACGGCGGCAACGTCGACTGGGTCAGCCTGTGGATCCCGATCGGAGGGTCCGGCGGCCAGGTCTCCGGCAGCCTCGCCGGGTCCGTAGGCCGCGTCACTGGCATCCACGGGCCGCCCGGCGGCTACGCCAGCGAGCTCGACGGCATGCGCCTGGGACACATCAGCGTGTCATCCCCCACAGGCAGCCTGATCTACAACAGCGCCGACCTCGGGTTCGCTGGGGAGACCGCGGGCGCCCGCCTCACCCGCCTGTCCGGGGAGCAGAAGGTGCCCGTGGCCGTGTACGGGGACAGCGCCCTGCAAGAGCGGGTCGGCCCGCAGCGGCCCGACATCTTCCTGACCCTGCTGCAGGATTCCGCGGACGTCGACGGCGGCATCCTCTACGAGCCCCGCCAGACCCTCGGCCTCGCCTACCGGGACCGGATCTCCCTGGAGAACCAGCCCGTCAGGCTCGCCTTGGACTACCGCGGCCGGGGGCACATCGCGCCGCCGCTACGCCCGAAGCCGGACGACCAGTCCGTTCGCAACGACAGGACGGTCACCCGCGACGGCGGCAGCAGCGGCCGGGCCGTCCTCGCCACCGGACCGCTGTCCACCCAGGACCCGCCGACGGGCATCGGCCTGTACGACGACGCGGTCACCCTCAACCTGTACAACGACGACCAGCCCGAACAGCACGCCTGGTGGAGCCTGCACCTCGCCACCTCCGGGAAGGCCAGGTTCCCTGAGGTCACGCTGCTCCTCCACAAGGCCACCGACCTCATCGACGCGGCCGCGAGCATGGACATCGGCGACCGCTTCACCATCGCCAACCCACCGCCGTTCATCCCGCCCGGCACGATCGACCAGCTCATGCAGGGCTACACCGAGGTCCTCCACGAACGCTCGTGGCGCATGACGCTGACCGGGACGCCAGCCGCGCCATGGACCGTGGCTGTCGCCGACGATCCGGATACGCGTGAGGACACAGACGGTTCGCAGCTCGCTTCGTCCGTCACGTCCACGGCCACCTCGATCAGCGTCGCGGTCACCAGCGGGCCGACGTGGACGACCGATCACGTCGAGACGCCGTTCGACGTGATGGTCGGCGGCGAGGTCATGACCGTCGCCGCACTCGGGACGGTCCTCAACCCCAACCCGTTCTTCGCCTCGGACGCCTCCGGCTGGGCGGCCGGCGGCGGCACCCTCGCCTGGTCGAACGCAGTCACACACCCCTACGTGACCACGCCGGGCGCCTGCCTGGTCACACCCGATGGGGTCACCGCGTCCGGCGGCATCGCACAGATGCCGATCTCCACGGCCGGCACGATCACGCCGGGCGCGTCGTACGTCGCGATGGGCTGGGTGTACTCCCCGGGCGGGCACTCGGACCTGCGGGCCTGCATCGACTGGTACAACTCCGCCGGCACGTTCCTGTCCAGCGGCCTCGGCAGCGGCACCGCGGTGCCAGCCGGGTCGTGGACGTTCCTCGTGCAGACCCTCGTCGCCCCAGCGTCCTCGTCCCGGGCCGCGGTCCGGGCCCGGCACGGTGGGACACCGGCGTCCTCGGCGATCTACTACGCGTGGGGCGTCCGCCTCGTCCCGGCCACATCGGTCCTGACGACGTCGCCGCAGACCATGACCGTCATCCGCTCCGTCAACGGCATCGTCAAGGCCCAGGCCTCGGGCACAGATGTGCGCCTGGCGCAGCCCGCCTACTTGGCGCTCTAGGAGGCACCGTGGCATTCACCCCGAACAAGGCTGGGCAGCGCCTCACCGCGGGGGGCATGAACCTCAACGACATGATCGGCGCGACCGTGTTCCGCGCGATCCGCGGCTCCGGGCAGTCCATCACGAGCGGCACCGAGGACGTCGCCAACGCCATTCAATGGGACACCGTTGACCTCGATCTGCTGGGCGCCTGGTCGGCCGGGTCAGCAACGCGCTGGACGGTGCCTATGGCCGGCTGGTGGCGCCTGGACGGCGCCGTGAGCTTCGTCGGCGTGACATCCCCGGCGACCCCGGGCACCCTGCGGGACGCGCTGTGGTATGTCAACGGGGCGACGGTCTCCGCAGGCCGGGCCCGGTCGTTCTCCGGGACGATCGGCACCAGCCCGATGACGGTGGAGGCCCGATCGATTCCGTACCTCCTGAACGCGGGTGACTACGTCCAGCTGATCCCGCTGCAGAACGCTTCGATCTCGGTCAACACGGGCACCGGCACCTACGCGCCGTTCATGGCGGTGACGTACGCGGGGCCTGCGTCCTGACCTTCCCCCTAAGTCGCGCCCCCGTCGTGGGGCGTTTTTTCATGCCCTGGAGGCATCGCATGCCCGAGCAACAGCCGTCCGTGGGGCGGCGCGTCCACTACGTCAGCCACGGCACGCCACCCCGGGAGGACGGCACCCAGGCATACCCGTCCGTCTGTCGGGCCGCCATCGTCACCGACGTCCCCGCGCACCTGACCGCTGAGCCCCTCGACGGCTGCCCGAACGGCACCCAGGGGCAGTGGCTCGCCTCGCTGGCCGTCTTCAACCCGACCGGGTACTTCTTCAACGAGAACGTGCCGCAGGACGAGGAGACCCACGCAGGCGGCTCCTGGCACTGGCCGGAGCGTGTGTGATGACGACTCGCACCGGACCGCAGCGCTTCCCCGGGGCCGACCAGACCCACCGGTACCAGGACGACTACCCGGGCGACGTGATGGAGGTCAACGCGGTCGTCCTCCACACCACCGAGAGCCGCACCCTCCCGGATTATGAGGGCGGCGCCACCGCGCCGAACCTCACCGCGAAGCCCGACTGCAAGGCCGAGAAGCTGGGATGGTTCCAGCACTTCGACATCGACATCTCCTCCCGCGCCCTGGAGAACCGGCCGGGCGGCGTCGAGACGAACACGCTGAACGTGGTGCAGGTGGAGCTCGTCGGTACCTGTGACCCTGAGACCCGCAACAAGTGGATCAAGCAGGGCCTCAAGCAGGATGTCGACTTCGTGTACTGGCCCGAGGCCCCCGAGTGGGCGCTCCGTGAGCTGGCGAAGTTCCTCGCCTGGGCCCACACCGAGCACGACGTGCCGCTGACCGGCCCGTCGCTGTGGCTGCCCTACCCGCGGTCCTACGGCAGCTCTGGCGGGCAGCGCATGAGCTTCCCCCAGTGGAACGCCTTCGAGGGCATCTGCGGCCACCAGCACGTCGCGGAGAACTCGCACGGCGACCCGGGCGCCCTGAACTTCGCCAAGCTGCTCGGCTACGCGCGCACCGCCGCCGGCACGCCCGTGTCCGGCACCCCGACGAAGCCCCCGGTGAAGAAGCCCCCGGCGAAGCCGAAGTACGAACCCTTCCCCGGCGCGGCCTGGTTCACCACCGGCCGCAAGTCGCCGATCGTCGCCGCGATGCACGCCCGCCTCGTCGCCGTCGGCTGCAACAAGTACAAGAGCACCGCGAACAAGGACGTCATCGGCCCCGGCGACAAGGCCAGCTACGAGGCCTGGCAGCGCGCGTGCGGCTACACCGGCGACGACGCGAAGTGGCCGCCCGGCAAAACCACGTGGGATCGCCTCAAGGTCCCGAACGTCTGACCCCGCGGGCGCGCCCGCGCCTGCGGCTCCACCTCCAGAAGGACCCCACCACCATGAAGATCTTCGGCAGAGAGCCCGTCGTCATCCTCGCCGCGATCGCGGTCTTCCTGAAGCTGCTCGCCGCCTATGGCGTCGGCGTCACCGAGACCCAGCAGACCCTCATCAACACCGTGCTGGCCTGCGCCGTCGCGATCGTCTCTGCGATCGTCCTGAAGACCGGTGCCGTGTACGCGGCGATCCTGCAGTTCGCCCAGGCCGCGCTCGCCCTGTTCGTCGGCTTCGGCCTCGACCTGTCCGCGACGCAGCAGGCCGGGTGGATGTCCCTCGTCGCCGCGGTCCTCGCCGTGATCGAACACCCCGCCGTCACCGCGCCGGTGTCCGGGCTGCCCGTGGAGCAGCGCAGCCCGATCGCTCCCCGGGGAGCCTGATGCGGTGCCCGGCGGCCCGCCGGCTCGCCAGGCGGCTGGGCCGCCGCGGCACCATGCTCAGCCTCAAGGGCCTGATCGCCCTGCTCTACGGCTACGCCCAACTGGCCGCACCCATCCCCGACACCCGCGGCCTACGCCTCGCCCTGCACCTCATGCCCATCACCGGCTGGGCCTGGGCCTGGATCACCGCGGGCACCATCGCCCTCGTAGCCGCGTGGCTCGGGCAGGACAGGGACTGGCCCGGCTTCCTCGCCGTATGGGCCGTGTCGGTGCCCTGGGCACTGTCCTACCTGGCGTCCTGGTGGCCGCTGCACGACAACCCCCGCGGCTGGGTCACCGCCGCGATCTTCGGCGCGTTCGGCCTGGTGTGCCTGGTCGCCGTCGGCTGGCCCGAGCCCAGCCGCGGCAGAACAGGGGGGCGCCGTGAGCCCTGAGATGCTGACCGCGGCGAGCGCGCTGGGGGTGGCGGTTGTCACTGCCGGGGGCGGGGTTGCCACGGTGGTCATCGGTCGCAGGCAGCCGCGTGGCCAGTCCAGGCGTGACGACTTCGCCGTGTTCACCGACCGCATGCAGCAGGAGATCAACCGGCAGGGCGCCCGCATCGACGACCTCGAAGCGGAAGCCGAGCAGCAGCAAGCCCGCATCACCACCCAGGACTTCACCATCCGGTACCTGGCCAGCTGGATCCGCGACATGGTCGGCTACATCCGCGCTTCGGGGCTGGAGCCTCCGCCGCCTCCGCAGCCCGTCCCAGCTGAGGTCCGGCCGTACCTGCATGACGTCGGTGTCTGACACGGCGCCCCCGTGTCTGGCCTACGGGCCGGATACGGGGGCGCTTTCGTCATGCCCGGGCGCGGCTACTGCCCGGCGTAGTCCTGGCCGTACGCCGCCTTCCGTAGCGCCCGCCGGAAGTCGTAGCTATTGCCGACCTCCTGCCCGTCGGCCTCGATCGCGGCCTGCAACGCGGCGGCCGCCTCCTTGCGGACGACCTGGAGCCGGTCGCCCTCGGCGCGCTCCTCGTCGCTCCACTCCAGCACGGGCGTCCCGACAGCGCGGTGGTGGGCGCCGACGGCTTCGCGGGCGGCGTCGGAGGCTCGCTGCAGCTCAGCGAGGGCGTCGGAGATGGTGATGTCGGCCATGAGCGGACCCTACGACGAGGGTCTGACAGTGCGGTCAGTCGGCTTCGGGCCGTTCGGGGAGCTGAGCGTCGGGGCGGCGGACGTACCACTCCCACAGGGCGCGCGTGATGGCCGACCGGTCGCTCCCGGCAGCGCGCGCAGCCGCGTCGAAGTCCTCGGTCAGTGCGTCGTCGATGCCGCGCACGACGCGCTGCTTGTGTTTGTGCTGATTGGCCATGAAGTAATGCTCCCAGGTGGCTTGCCACCCGTCAAAGGGTGTGCCATATTAGAGGTGGCAAGCCACCCGTGAGCTGCTAGGAGGCATACCGCATGGGGTACTACACCACTGTCACCGGAGAGTTCCAGATCGAGCCGCCGCTAACCTGGGCCGAATTCCGGGACAGTCCGTTCAACAGCACCAGCATCGACGCATGGGACGGCCTCAAGGAGGTCCGGCTTCGCGTCGTCGAAGACCGCGTCGACACCGACGAGGGGTCGCTGATCCGCAAGACGGCCGCTGCGCTCACCCCGGAGACCGATGAGGGCCGGAAGTACCACCACCTCATCGAGCACGTGCAGCAGGTCATCGACGCCTTCCCTGGCCACGCCTTCACTGGCCGCCTGGACTGTGAAGGCGAGGCAACCGGCGACCTGTGGCGCGTTGTCATCCGCGAAGGTCGCGCTGTGAAAGTCACGCCGCGCATCGTCTGGCCCGACGAGGGCTGACCCCAGCAACAGCGATGCCCCAGCCCGTCGTTACCGGGCTGGGGCATCTGTGCGTCACCTTACGCGGGCCGCATAGCCGCCGAGTCCCACCAGTAGCCGCGGACCAGCCACACCCAGCCGACCTCACTCGGCAGATAGACGTCGCACAGCATGCGGATCCGGCCGTCCGGCCAGTCCTGCCGCTGGATCACCTGCGCGTCCCGCCACACCCCGTCGATGCGGATCCGCATCCGCGGCCGCTGGGTGCCGTAGGAGCGGATGGCCGGCCCGGGCCGCTTCGCGGGATCCCACGGCGGCGCCTCGACCGCATCGGCCTCCGGGAGTGGCGCGGGGTGCTGCGTCATGCCTGGCCGCTCTCGGGCTGCTCCGTGGCCTGCTGCTCCTTGCGCTTCTTCTTGACCCAGTCGTGCATGGCTTCGATGAGCGCGTCGGAAGGCGTGCGCTCTTCTGCTGTGGCCAGCTCCTCGAACTCGTCGCGCAGTGGCTTGGGTGGTCGGAATCCCATGACCTTGGTCTGTCCGGTGGCGGGTCGGCCCATCGCTCCCCCTCGGTAAGTGTTTAACAAAATCTAGCATCCACTAGGCATGAAGGATTGACAAGTGCGCCCATGCGGGTCATTCTTGTTAAACAAGAACAGGCGACAAGCAGGGGAGACCGTAATGAGGAAGCTCAACCTCGACGAGAACAAGAAGTACGACACCGACATCTCGCGCGATGGCGGACGCACCTGGGAGGCGGGCCCCTCCGGCAGTTGCTCCGGCGCCGTCGAAGCGGCCGCCGCCTGGGCCGACCAGCACGGCCACGGCGTCCGGGCCAACGGCAAGGTCGTCGTCACCAGTGATGGACACTCCCTGTGCCGCTGGACCCCGCGCTCGTAACCAACGCCGCCCGACCCAGCCCAATAGCGATGCCCCTGCCAGGGAAAGTGGCGGGGGCATCGTCGCGTCAGTGTGCCGTCAGGCTGTGGCCACCTGCTCGGCGCGGCGGGCCCTCAGCCACTCCGCCTGGAGCCCGGCCAGTTCGTCCAGCTCGGCATTCGTCCACCCGGAGCGGCCCGCCAACAGCGCGCGGATCTGCTCGTTCACCACCGCGGCGCAGCGCGCAGGGGTCGCCGGCGGCGAGGGCTCGGGGGGCATGGATCAAGGATATGCGGCCGGTGTGACAGTGGGGTATCCGCAGGTCACGACCGGCATATGTCAGTCCTCGGCTGGCGGCTCGTCCGCGACGAACGTCCCGATGCCGGTCTCGCCGCGCAGCCAGCCCTCGTTCCGCAGGTACGCCAGCGCCTTCTGGCTCGTCGATGTCGCAATGCCCAGCTCGGTCGCCAGCTCCAGCGTCGAGGGCACGCGGGCGCCCGGCGCGTAGGTGCCGTCCTTGATACGGGCGATGACGATCCCGGCGACCTGCCGCCACACCGCCCGGGTGCGATCGAGATCCGTGCTCATGCAGGTGACCGTAGGTTCCCGCACCATGCCGTGCGACCGCAGCATCCCTCGTCAACCCGCGGTAAGGCGCGGTAAGGTCGAACCAGGAGAAAGCCCCGCAGCCGCTCACGACGGCCCGGGGCACGGTCGACCGGATAGGGGGCCGACATGGCTCACGGTACCGCCCACGGCAGCTCGCGCGTAGCTGCCCAACTCACCCGGCTTGAAGGCGCTGCACAGCGCACCCATCGCCTGTATCTCGACCACTTGGTCGACTGCCCCGCATGCCATGGAGAGGCCCGGTGCGGCCTCGGCACCAGCCTGTGGAGCGCGTGGACCGAAGCCCGCGGGGGGCAGCAGTGACCGCCGGCGAGAACGGCATGCCGCGCCGCTGCGCGCGCTGCGGGAGAAGCGATACCGAGACCGTCCCGTTCATGGTCGAGAGCGGCTCCGGCCCTGGCGGCCTGGGCGACATCTGCATCGACGCGGCCGCGTGCGTCAGCCGCTCCCCCGCGCCGCGCTGGACCGCGCCCTCCTGAGACTGCCGGTCGCCTCCGACGGCAAGCACCACGGGAGGCGGACGGTACGAGCCCCTGCTACGTGCCACGCAGCAGGGGCTCACCTGCTTCGTGACGGAAAGACGCCATGACATCCCTGCGACACAACCGTCGGTTTCTCGTGACGGACCATCGGGGATTACTGGCACGTGCATCAATTGAAAAGCGAACCGACATCGGTCCCCAACGCCCGCGCAATCCGGGCCAGGACGTCGAGCGACGGTGAGTGCGTCGCGTTCTCCGTGCGCAGCACCGAGTCCCTGGAGATCTCCGCGCGGTAGGCCAGCTGTTCCTGGGTGAGCTCCGCGGCCTCGCGTAAGTCCCTGATGCGGTGACCGACCTGCCGGCGCTGGCGCATCAGCCAGGGCGGCGGAGGATCGGGTGGCACCCCTCGAATCTGGTGGCACCTTGATCGTTTGTCAGTAGCAGATCTGCTACATCAGATACGGCCGTCGCCCCGAGGACGGCACGGAAGCGGTCGGGTCATGGTGTGTACGCGCGTCCACCCGCCCGGCCGTCAGACGCCAGGCTTCGGTCAAGGCGTCCCGCCCCACCCCCGCATGGGGGTGGGGCGGTTTACCTTGTAGGCAAGAACCCCCGCTGACTCATTCAGCGGGGGTTCAGCTTCCTGCGGGGGCTCTCTCCCCAGAGGCACCCCGCAGGTACACGACGGCGCGCGTCTGGCGTAGGTGGGGAGCCCGCCAGCCCCGTCGAGATCGTCATGCTACGTCACCCCGTGATCGTTCACATTAACTCGAACGGGTGACCTGCCGAGCATGATCAAAAGGGGATGTGGACTCTATGCGGACTCTGATCATGCAAACACCCCCCGGGATGATCTCCCGGAGGGTGTCTGACCTGCTGTGGAGCCTAGGGGAGTCGAACCCCTGACATCCGCCATGCAAAGACGGCGCTCTACCAACTGAGCTAAGGCCCCGTGCCGCAGACCAGCGTACCGGCTGCCGCGACGATCACCGACCGAGTATCCGTGTCCGTAGGATGACGGGCAAGTTCGCGGCCGCAAAGGTCACCCGTCAGGAGCCCGCATGGACATCTCCCCGCAGGATGCCACCGCACGCGCCCGGGAGATGCAGCGCACCTGGTACGGCGAACCGCTCGGGGCGCTCTTCCGGCGGCTGATGGCCGATCTGGGGCTCAACCAGGCCCGGCTGGCCGGGGTCCTGGGCCTGTCGGCACCGATGCTGTCGCAGCTGATGAGCGGGCAGCGGGCCAAGATCGGCAATCCGTCGGTCGTCCAGCGGCTCCAGGCGCTGCGCGAACTCGGCGCGGAGGCCGCCGGGGGGACCGTCACCGCCGACGAGGCGGCCGGCCGGATGGAGGAGATCCGGCGGTCCGAGGGCTCCCCGGTCCTCGGGACGACGCAGAGTTCGACCGGCGGGCAGCACCTGCCGCCCGCCCGCCGCGTGGTCCACGAGTTGCGCACGCTGCTGCGCGCCACGGCGCCGCCCGCCGAGATCGCCGCGGCCGCCGACGCCCTCGCCCCGGCCCACCCCCAACTGGCAGAGTTCCTCCGTGTGTACGGCGCCGGGCCCGCCGAGGACGCGGTCCTGCACTACGAGGCGCACCAGCAGCGGGACCAGGGGGCGGACGCCGGGCATGGGTGAGGTCTTCGCGGGCCGGTACGAACTGGTCGACCCGGTCGGGCGCGGCGGTTCGGGTGCGGTGTGGCGGGCCTGGGACCGGCGGCGCGGCCGCTATGTGGCGGCCAAGGTCCTCCAGCAGAGCGACGCCCACGCGCTGCTGCGCTTCGTCCGCGAACAGGCCCTGCGCATCGACCACCCGCACGTCCTCGCCCCCACGAGTTGGGCGGCCGACGACGACAAGGTGCTGTTCACCATGGACCTGGTGCGCGGCGGTTCGCTGGCGCACCTCATCGGCGACTACGGCCCGCTGCCCCCGCGCTATGTGTGCGCCCTGCTCGACCAGTTGCTGTCCGGGCTGACCGCGGTGCACGCCGAGGGCGTGGTGCACCGCGACATCAAACCGGCGAACCTCCTCATGGAGGCGACCGGCACCGGCCGCCCGCATCTGCGGCTGTCGGACTTCGGCATCGCCATGCGCAAGGGCGAACCCCGCCTGACCGCCGCCGACTACGTGGTCGGCACGCCCGGTTACTTCGCGCCCGAGCAGATGATGGGCGCCGACCCGGACTTTCCCGCCGACCTGTACGCCGCCGGGCTGGTCGCGCTGTACCTGCTGTGCGGCGCCAAGCCGGACGCCGAGGCGATCGTCACCCAGTACACCCACGGGATGCCGCGGGCGCCGCTCGGAGTCCCGGGCCCGTTGTGGGAGGTCGTCGGGACGCTGCTGCAGCCCGACCCCGAGGCCCGTTTCCGCACCGCGTCCGGCGCCCGCAAGGCGCTGGCCGCCGCCGTGGACCTGCTGCCCGCGACGGAGCCCGGCGAGGAACCGGTCGAGGTCTTCGACCAGATCGGCCCGCTGCCCGGGGGCTTCACCCCGGACGGCCCGGAGCACCCGGCGCCGGCCACCGAAGACACCGAGGACACCGGCAGTTTCCGGCTGCCGCCTCCGCTGCCGCCGACCCGGCCCCCGGTCACCCCGGCGCCCACCCGCCCGTACACGGCGTCCCCCGCCGTACCGGCCGTCGCGGTCGGGCGTCCCGGCCCCACCGCCCGGGTGGTCGTGCCCGTACTGCTGGTGGCGGCGCTGTGCTTCGCCTTCGGCATCTGGGCGGTGGCGGCCTCCTCCTGAGGCCGCGCCAGGTCACCCTGCGGCGCGCCGCCGGGCGGAGGCCGCCCACACCGCCAGGGACAGCAGCAGTACGGTCCCGGTCCCCAGCGAGGCGAACCCGGCCAGCCGCAGGGCGGATTCGCCCCCGGAGCCGTCCTCCCCGGGCAGGCCGAGGTCGGCGGTGGGGTCGCCGTCGTACCGCGGAGCGGCCCGCGCCTCGCCCTCCAGGCCGATCCGCAGCGTGACGGGAAGGGCGCCCCGTACCAGCCCCGCGACGTCCCGGTGGACGGTGACCGCCACGTAGTACGGGCCCGCGAAGCGCGCCGCAGAGACCTTGTCCAGGGACTCCCATCGGTTGGCGTAGGCGACCGTCCCGGTGGTCGCCGTGACGGAGGTCTGCCGCCCGGAGTACGAGCCGGTGGCGCCGGTGACAAATCCCCAGCGCGGGTTGTAGACCTCCAGGCGCACCCCCGAGACCGCGAAGCCCCCGGTACCGGTGACCGGCGCGTTGGCGAACTCGGCGTCGATCCATGCCTGCCGCCCCCAGTCCACGGGCACCTCGTAGAAGCAGGTCTGCCCCGGCCGCACCCGGTCCTTCCACACGCCCGCGCCGAGCCGCGCCGCCCCCGCGAAGTCGGTGCCGCCCGCGGTCCCGCGCGCGGTGCCGGCCGCGGGCGCGGGGGTCTGCGTACCCGCGCTCGCGGCGGGCCCGGGCGTGGCACCGGGGAGGAGCGCGGGCTCGGTCGTAAGGCGGATCTGCAGCGGCCACGGCGCCCGGTCCGAGGTGCCCGCGGACTTGCGGGTCACGGACAGGATGTAGGCGTGCGCCTGCTGGCACGGCTCGTCCGCACCGATCGTGCGCGTGACCCAGGTGCCCAGCGGCCGGGCGGCGCCGTCGCCGGAGAAGGTGCGGTAGGCGCTGTCGCAGCGGGTCCCGTCGGTGCTCTCCAGGCTCAGGTCGACACCGTCCCCGAACGCCACCTCGCTGCCCGGCCGGGGGAGCGCGAAGACAGCGAGGTAGGCCGAGCTCGTGGCGTCGAGCTGGACGGCGTAGCGCCGCGCGTCCTCACCCGGGGGCAGCGTGTCCCGGTAGAGCACGCCGGCCGTGAGCCCGGGGGCGTCGGCCGTGCTCGGCTCGCCCCGTACGGCCTCGCCCCGCGGCTGCCAGGACGGCGCGGCGGTGTCGGCGAAGGCCGCCGCCGCGGGGCCGGCCGGCAGCAGGAGCGCGGCCACCAGGACCGCCACCGCCTTGCGGATCACGCCGGGTCCCTCCGCCGCCCGCCCGGTGCGGCCGGCGTCGCACCGGTGCCGGTGCGCTGACCGGGCGTCAGGCCGGGCGCCGTCCGCGCCAACTGCCGTACGGGCGCTGCCGCGTCGTATGAGCCGTCGCCGGGGCCGGGGCCCGCGGTGGTGTCCCGCCGGGCCCGTGCGCCCCCCACAGCGGCTCCCAGGGCCGTCCTGCCCCGGGGGCAGCGGCCGCCCGGCCGCGGCCGTTCTCGTCGCATGTGCCGTTCCCCCTCGCACATCGTCGGCTGCGGCGACGCTATTGATTTGCGAGAGCAAATACAAGGGGATCCCGTCACGGTCGCACAACGGCGAAGCCCCGGCCACACCGTGGCCGGGGCTTCGGGAATCCTTGTGTGACGCGGGCCTTGCCCGCCTCAGACGCTCGCGCCGGAACCGGCGGGAACGGAGTCGGTCGCCTCCGTCCACAGGTCCTGCTCGGCGCGGTCCGCCTGGATCTGGCGGTACACGAGAAGACCGCCGATGGCGGCCAGTGCGACCAGGAGCAACTTCTTCACCGCGCGACCTCGTCCTTCTTGCGTGGGGGTCCTCCGACCAGCCCGACTATACACACCGGTCGATATCGAACGGTGATCTGTCTATCCACCCCAACGGTAGTACGCGAGGTGAGGAAACGGTCCGTCCGAATGAAAGCCGGACCCCGCCCAGGTCATCGGGGGCGGCCTTCCCGCCGGTGGGACGCCGTCCTTGCCGGGGCGGTTCCACGGGAAACCGGCGCCGCGGCCCGGACCGCGCCGCGGCGGACGCAACAGGGCCCGCTTGACGAGCGGTTGGACGGCGCCGCGAAGTCGTCCGGCGAGCCGCCCGGCGGTGGAGACGTCACCGGCCGGGGAGACGCGCAGGCATCCTCAGCTCCACCACCACGGGGCCCACGCCGCCGGGGCGTGCCCGATGCGCACGTACAGCGTCCAGGCGGGCGTCGTCGCCAGGACCGGCGCGACCAGCCCGGCTCCGGCCACCTGACCGCGGGCCGCCCGCCGGGAGGCCAGGAGGCCCCAGGAGGCCGGCGGGAATCCGGGGAACGGGCCCGGAAATGCCGAAGGGCCCCGGGAGATTTCCCGGGGCCCTTCACGCTGGTGGGGCTAACAGGACTTGAACCTGTGGCCTCTTCCTTATCAGGGAAGCGCTCTAACCGTCTGAGCTATAGCCCCGCGCTGCGTCGCGTTGAAAGATTAGCGCACACGGGGCCATGTCCCAAAATCGGTTACTCGTCCTCCGCCAGGGTCAGCTCGACGCCGCCGACCAGGCCCGCCGACATGTTGTAGATGAAGGCGCCCAGCGTGGCCAGGGCGGTGGCCAGCACGACGTCGATGACGGCGATGACCGAGGTGAAGGTCAGCACGCGCGACAGCGACAGGAACGACACCAGGTCGAAGCCGCCGTCCGAGCCGGACGAGGTGGCCTCGCTGAGGGTCCCGCCGACCGTGCTGAAGACGCCGATGGTGTCGAGCACCATCCACAGCACGGCGACCGCCACGATCGTGCAGACACCCAGGGCGATGGAGAGCAGGAAGCTGACCTTCATCACCGACCACGGGTCGGCCTTGGCCACCCGCAGCCGTGCCTTGCGGGTCCGCGGGACCTGCCGGGCCGCCGGACGCGGCTGGCGGACGCCAGCGGTGGCCGGAGGGCCTGCCGGGGGCGCGTACGCCTGCGGCGGCTGGTGCGGGCCCTGGGGGGCCTGCTCGACGGCGCCGGGCACGGCCCCGTAGGTCTGCGTCTGCTGTCGCACCGCGTGCTGGTGGTGCGGCGGACGGGTGTCAGTCACGGTGGTTCCCCCCTGATGCGGGCCGCTGTCCGTACGTGAGCCAGGGGCACCACCGATCGCGTCCGGAGCCGCAGCCGGCATCGGCTGCGCCCCTTCCGCTCCCGTCCCACCCGCGGCGCCCTCGGCTCCACTCACGGCTACTTACTCCTCCGACTCGGCAGCCGCGGGCTGCTCGCCCTCGGCCTCTTCGGCGGCGACGACCTCTTCGGCCTCCGCCCCCGCCTCGGCATTGCGCGCGATGCCCACAACGGCATCCTTCTTGCCGAGATTGATCAGCTGGACGCCCATGGTGTCACGCCCGGTCTCGCGGATCTCGTTGACGCGGGTGCGGATCACTCCGCCGCCGAGTGTGATGGCAAGGATCTCATCCGTTTCCTCGACCACCAGCGCCCCGACCAGTGAACCCCGGTCCTCGACGATCTTCGCCGCCTTGATGCCGAGTCCGCCGCGGCCCTGGACCCGGTACTCGTCCACACTGGTCCGCTTGGCGTACCCGCCATCAGTGGCGGTGAAGACGAACGTACCCGGTCGGACGACATTCATCGAGAGCAGTTCGTCCCCTTCGCGGAAGCTCATGCCCTTCACGCCCGATGTGGCCCGGCCCATCGGCCGCAGCGATTCGTCCGTCGCCGTGAAGCGGATGGACTGCGCCTTGCGGCTCACCAGGAGCAGATCGTCGTCCGGTCCGACCAGTTCCGCGCCGATCAGCAGGTCCTCGCCGCCGTCCTCGGTCTCCCGGAGGTTGATCGCGATGACACCGCCGGAACGGGGCGAGTCGTAGTCCTTCAGCGGGGTCTTCTTCACCAGGCCCGAACGGGTGGCCAGCACCAGGTAGGGCGCCGCGTTGTAGTCGCGGATGGCCAGCACCTGGGCGATCTGCTCGTCCGGCTGGAAGGCCAGCAGGTTGGCCACGTGCTGCCCGCGGGCGTCGCGGCCGGCGTCCGGCAGCTCGTAGGCCTTGGCGCGGTAGACCCGGCCCTTGTTGGTGAAGAACAGCAGCCAGTGGTGCGTGGTGGTGACGAAGAAGTGGTCGACGATGTCGTCCTCCTTCAGCTTCGTGCCGCGCACCCCCTTCCCGCCGCGCTTCTGGGAGCGGTAGTCGTCGGTCTTGGTGCGCTTGACGTAGCCGCCGCGGGAGATCGTGACGACGATGTCCTCCTCGGCGATCAGGTCCTCGATGGACATGTCGCCGTCGAAGGGCACCAGTGCCGAGCGCCGGTCGTCGCCGAACTTCTCGACGATCGCCGTCAGCTCCGTGCTGATGATGCCGCGCTGCATCTCGGGCGAGGCCAGGATGCGGTTGTACTCGTTGATCTTCGCCTGGAGCTCGTCGTGCTCCTGGACGATCTTCTGCCGCTCCAGGGCCGCCAGACGGCGGAGCTGCATCTCCAGGATCGCGTTGGCCTGGATCTCGTCGATCTCCAGCAGGCCCATCAGGCCCTCTCGCGCGACGTCGACCGTCGCGCTGCGCCGGATGAGGGCGATGACCTCGTCGATCGCGTCCAGGGCCTTCAGCAGGCCGCGCAGGATGTGGGCGCGCTCCTCGGCCTTGCGCAGCCGGAAGCGGGTCCGGCGGACGATGACCTCGATCTGGTGGGTCACCCACTGCTTGATGAACTGGTCGAGCGAGAGCGTGCGCGGCACGCCGTCGACCAGCGCCAGCATGTTGGCGCCGAAGTTCGTCTGCAGGTCCGTGTGCTTGTACAGGTTGTTCAGCACGACCTTGGCGACGGCGTCGCGCTTCAGCACGATCACCAGGCGCTGGCCGGTGCGCGACGAGGTCTCGTCGCGGACGTCGGCGATTCCGCCGACCCGGCCGTCCTTCACCAGGTCGGCGATCTTCTGGGCCAGGTTGTCCGGGTTCACCTGGTACGGCAGCTCGGTGACGACCAGGCACTGCCGGCCCTGGATCTCCTCGACCTCGACGACCGCGCGCATCGTGATGGAGCCGCGGCCGGTGCGGTACGCCTCCTCGATGCCCCTGCGGCCGACCACGAGGGCGCCGGTCGGGAAGTCGGGGCCCTTGATGCGCTCGATGAGGGCGTCCAGCAGCTCCTCGTTCGTCGCGTCGGGGTTGGCCAGGCACCACTGGGCGCCCTCGGCGACCTCGCGCAGGTTGTGCGGCGGGATGTTGGTCGCCATGCCGACCGCGATACCGGCGGAGCCGTTGATCAGCAGGTTGGGGAAGCGCGACGGCAGGACCGTCGGCTCCTGGTTGCGGCCGTCGTAGTTGTCCTGGAAGTCGACGGTCTCCTCGTCGATGTCCCGGACCATCTCCATCGACAGCGGCGCCATCTTGCACTCGGTGTACCGCATGGCGGCCGCCGGGTCGTTGCCGGGCGAACCGAAGTTGCCGTTGCTGTCGACCAGCGGCATGCGCATCGACCACGGCTGCGCGAGGCGGACCAGCGCGTCGTAGATCGAGGAGTCGCCGTGCGGGTGGTACGTGCCCATGACGTCGCCGACGACGCGGGCGCACTTGTAGAAGCCGCGCTCGGGGCGGTAGCCGCCGTCGTACATCGCGTACAGCACGCGGCGGTGGACGGGCTTGAGTCCGTCGCGGACGTCGGGCAGCGCGCGGGAGACGATGACGGACATCGCGTAGTCGAGGTAACTGCGCTGCATCTCCGTCTCGAGGCCCACGGGCTCGATCCGCATGGTGCCCGTCGCGGCGGCGCCCTCGGGCGTGACGGGGGTGGGGGAATCCCCGCCGGAGGCAGGGGAGGTGTCGTCGGCCATTGCTGGTCAAAGTCCTTTCGAGCTGCGGCTGATGGGGGCCGACTCAGATGTCGAGGAAGCGGACATCCTTGGCGTTGCGCTGGATGAAGGAGCGCCGGGCCTCGACGTCCTCGCCCATCAGCACCGAGAAGAGGTCGTCGGCGAGGGCCGCGTCGTCCAGGGTGACCTGGCCCAGCACACGGTGGTCGACGTCCATCGTGGTGACCCGCAGCTCCTCGGCGTTCATCTCGCCGAGGCCCTTGAAGCGCTGGATCGAGTCCTCGCGCACGCGCTTGCCGTTCTGCCGCCCCAGCTCGATCAGGGCGTCGCGCTCGGAGTCGGAGTACGCGTACTCGAAGTCGTCCCGGCCCCACTTGATCTTGTAGAGCGGGGGACGGGAGAGATAGACGTGACCGGCCTCGACCAGCGGCCGCATGAAGCGGAACAGGAAGGTCAGCAGCAGGGTGTTGATGTGCTGCCCGTCGACGTCGGCGTCGGCCATCAGGATGATCTTGTGATACCTCAGCCGCGAGATGTCGAAGTCCTCGTGCACACCGGTGCCGAAGGCCGAGATGAGCGCCTGGATCTCCGTGTTCTGCAGGATCTTGTCGATCCGCGACTTCTCCACGTTGAGGATCTTGCCGCGGATCGGGAGGATCGCCTGGTACTGCGGATTGCGGCCGGACTTGGCCGAACCGCCGGCGGAGTCACCCTCGACGATGAAGATCTCGCACTTGCTCGGGTCGTTGGACTGGCAGTCGCTCAGCTTGCCCGGCAGCGACGCCGTCTCCAGCAGTCCCTTGCGGCGCGTCAGGTCGCGCGCCTTGCGGGCCGCGACGCGCGCGGTGGCCGCCTGGATCGACTTGCGGATGATGTCCGCGGCCTCGTTGGGGTTGCGGTCCAGCCAGTCCGTCAGGTGCTCGAACACGACCTTCTGGACAAAGGTCTTCGCCTCGGTGTTGCCCAGCTTGGTCTTCGTCTGGCCCTCGAACTGCGGCTCGCCGAGCTTGACCGAGATGATCGCCGTCAGACCCTCGCGGATGTCCTCGCCCGTGAGGTTGTCGTCCTTCTCGCGGAGCAGCTTCTTCTCGCGCGCGTACTTGTTGACCAGCGTGGTCAGCGCGGCGCGGAAGCCCTCCTCGTGCGTACCGCCCTCATGGGTGTGGATGGTGTTCGCGAAGCTGTAGACACCCTCGCTGTACTGGGTGTTCCACTGCATCGCCACCTCGATCGAGAGGAGGCGCTCCTTGTCCTCGGCCTCGATGTCGATCACCGAGGGGTGGACCGTCTCGCCCTTGCGCGAGTTGAGGTACTTCACGAAGTCGACGATGCCGCCCTCGTAGTGGTACGTCACCGTGCGCGGCTGGCCCTCGTTCTCCAGGTCCGCGTGCTCGGGGCGCTCGTCGGTCAGCGAGATCGTCAGGCCCTTGTTGAGGAAGGCCATCTCCTGGAAGCGCCGCGACAGCGTCTCGAAGGAGTACTCGGTGGTCTCGAAGATGTCGCCGTCGGCCCAGAACGTCACGCTCGTACCGGTCTCGGAGACCGGCTCGTTCTTCTGCAGGGGGGCGGTGGGGACACCGAGCTTGTAGTCCTGGGTCCAGCGGAAGCCCTCACGCCTGACCTCGACCGCGACCTTGTTGGACAGGGCGTTCACCACGGAGACGCCGACGCCGTGCAGACCGCCGGAGACGGCGTAGCCGCCGCCGCCGAACTTGCCGCCGGCGTGCAGCACGGTGAGCACGACCTCGACCGCGGGCTTGCCCTCGGACGGCACGATGTCCACCGGGATGCCGCGGCCGTTGTCGATCACGCGCACGCCGCCGTCGGCGAGGATCGTGACCTCGATGGTGTCCGCGTGACCGGCCAGCGCCTCGTCGACGGAGTTGTCGACGACCTCGTACACCAAGTGGTGCAGGCCGCGCTCTCCCGTCGAGCCGATGTACATGCCCGGGCGCTTGCGAACCGCGTCCAGGCCCTCGAGGACGGTGATCGCGCTGGCGTCGTACGCGCCCCCGTGCGGGGGCGCGGCGGAGCCTTCGGCTGCGGACGTATTGATCTCGTTGGGGTTGCCGGAATCGGCCACGAAGCGCCCTTTCTGGCACAGCATGAGCCGGGACCCGCGGAGCGGGAGCGGCTGCATCACTTCGACATCGATCGACGGGTCCCGCTGGGTCCCCCCGGGTGCCGGAGGCCAGGGGCGGGCGTCTTGCCACCAGTCTACCGGTAGCGCCGACATAGATGGGGCTTTGGCGGTACCTGAGTTCCCGCGTACCCGACGGAAGTGCCTCCTGCCGACTCCCTACACGCGCACCGGGTCTCAAAACCGCTCACGCGGGCGCACAGGGCTTCGACCTGATTACGCACAGCAGGTTTCCGGCCTATCCGTACGTATCGCCCGGCCCACGGCTCCCGGGAGCCCTCAGACGCCCGTACGACCGCACCGGCCCCCCCGGCCCCAGAACCTTGATCAACTTAACGGTGCCATGACCGAGATCGGCATTAAGCCTGGCCACCAGGGTCGGCGCGAGCAGCCGCAGCTGGGTCGCCCAGGCCGTGGAGTCGCATTGGACGGTGAGAACCCGCTCCTCCTCGTCGTACCGCTGCGGCTCGCAGTGCAGCGCCACGTCGGCACCGACCAATTGCGGCCAACGGCCCATCACCCCGCCCACGGCCGCCGGCGCCTCCCAGCCGCGCTCGGTGATCAGCCGGTTGATCGCCGCCCCGAGCGGCAGCGGATCGCGGCCGTCGGCCCGGGCGCCGCTGCGCAGCCCGCCGCGGCGGGCCTGCTTCTTCTGCTGGGCCGCGGCGCCCTTGGCGCGCGCCTGCTCCTTCGCCGCCCGCAGCGCCACACGCGCCAGGTCGACGCCGGACAGCGGCCTGTCCTGCGCGGGAGGTTGTGCCTGCTGCTCGCTCATACCCGCTCCACGCCGCCGCTCTCCACCGCGTAGCGGGCGCCGATCAGCACGCCCGGCACGTCGTCGTCCACAGCCGCCGTCACGAGCACCTGCTCGCCGGGGGCCACCAGTTCCGCCAGGCGGTCGCGGCGCCGGGCGTCCAGCTCCGCGAAGACGTCGTCGAGCACCAGTACGGGCTCGCCGCCGTCCGCGCACAGCAGCTCGTACGAGGCCAGCCGCAGTGCCAGGGCGTACGACCAGGACTCCCCGTGGCTGGCGTACCCCTTCGCGGGGAGCCGGCCCAGATTGAGGGACAGGTCGTCGCGGTGCGGGCCGACCAGGGTGACCCCGCGCTCGATCTCCTGCTTGCGGACCTCCCCCAGGGCCTCCAGCAGCAGTCCGTACAGCTCCTCGCGGCCGGACGCCCCCGCCATGCGCTCACCGACCGAGCTGCGGTACTCCAGCGCGACCGGGCCCCCGCCCGGTGCCAGCTGCTCGTACGCCTTGTCGGCCAGCGGCTGGAGCGCGTGCGTGAGGTCCAGGCGCTGCGCCAGCAGCTCGGCGCCGGCCCGGGCCAGATGCTGGTCCCACACGTCGAGCGTGGACAGATCGGCACCGCGGCCGCCGTGACGGCGGGCCATGGCCGCCGACTTCAGCAGGGTGTTGCGCTGCTTGAGCACGCGCTCGTAGTCGCTGCGCACACCCGCCATCCGGGGCGCGCGGGCGGTGAGCAGCTCGTCGAGGAAGCGCCGGCGCTCGCCGGGATCGCCCTTGACCAGGGCCAGGTCCTCGGGGGCGAACAGCACGGTCCTGACTATGCCCAGCAGATCGCGCGGGCGGACCTGGGAGGAGCGGTTGAGCCGGGCGCGATTGGCGCGGCCCGGGTTGATCTCCAGCTCCACCAGCTGCTGGCGGTCGCCCTGGACCACGGCCGCCCGGACGATCGCCCGGTCCGCGCCCATGCGCACCAGCGGGGCGTCACTGGCGACCCGGTGGCTGGCGAGGGTGGCCAGATAGCCGACCGCCTCGACCAGATTGGTCTTGCCCTGGCCGTTGGGGCCGACAAAAGCGGTGACGCCCGGGTCGAGCGGGACCTCGACCCGGGCGTAGGAGCGGAAGTCGGCGAGCGACAGATGCGCGACGTGCATGGCTGTGCGACGCCTCCTTCCCTCGTGGGCGCGCTGGGCACCCGGTGGACATGACCGCCGGTGCGGCTACTTCTTGGACTCGACGGCGTGGCCGCCGAACTGGTTGCGCAGCGCGGCGATCATCTTCATCTGGGGGGAGTCGTCCTGGCGCGAGGCGAAGCGCGCGAAGAGCGACGCGGTGATCGCGGGCAGCGGCACGGCGTGGTC